>NZ_JASCPO010000013.1:0-54846 GCF_029960145.1 Pseudomonas sp. PS01299
ACCGAGGTGGCCCCTTCGCGGGCAAGCCCGCTCCCACAGGATTTTGGTTGTACAAAGAATCTGTGAATGACCGAGATCACTGTGGGAGCGGGCTTGCCCGCGAAAGCGTCCGATCAAGCACCGCATGACCCGCAGGCACGCCTATGCACACCGCAATCATCATCTTCTTCGGCCTGGTCCTGCTCGCCCTGATGCTCTACATCGGCGAGCGCATTGGCTTCAGCCGGCAGACCCTGGCCTACAGCTTCGCCGCGCTGTGGCTGGCGTTGACGGTGATCAATGGTGCGGTGGGGGTGGTGCATGCCGGGCAGCCGCTGGGTTCGGAGATCGCGGTGGGCAGTGCGGTGTTCGGGGTGCCGATGGCGGCGATGGTGTTGTTCATGGTGCTGAGCGCCGAGTCGTGAAACGTCCCGGCGCTCAGTTGCCGATCAACGCACCAGATGCAGGAACTGCATGTGGCGTTCGTACTGGTCGAGGATGTCGTTGATGATCTGCTCTTTGGTGTAGCCGACCAGATCGTAGTCCTGACTGCCCTCGCTCAAGTGCACTTCAGCGCGGTAATAGCGACGGTTGTTGAGTTGCTTGGACCCCATGCCACCCCGAGCAAACGACGGCGTGAAATAGCCGCGCATCTGCACCTGATAGATGAACGGATGCTGCTCACCGTGGCCGATTTCCAGGCTGATGTTGTCGTGCGCCGGATCCGGCTGAGTGACCACGTTCAAGCCCTTCTCGACGAATACCGCCGTCACTTCTTCAATCGCCGGGCGCACCGTGGTGTCCATGAAGCGGTACACCTCGTCACGCGACGGGAAGTGCACCGCCTGACTCAGACGCTGGCGCCAGCCGCCCGTGCCACGCCGCGAACCGGAGACCGGTGCCAGCGAATGCAGTTGCGCGATCTGCTTCTGCGATTCCAGATAGAACGCCTTGTGCAGGCCCCACATCATCAGCAGCAAAATCATCGAGAACGGCAACGAGGTCAGCACCACCGCCGATTTCAGCGCATCGATACTGCCGGAGAACAGCAGCGCACTGGTCACCAGCGCGGTCATCGCGCCCCAGAACACTCGCAGCCATTTCGGCCCGTCTTCGTCCGGGTTGCCGCCCTTGGCCGACAGGGTCGAAAGCACCACTGTGCCGGAGTCGGCGGAAGTGACGAAAAACACGAAGCTGATGAACACCGTCACCGCGATGACAGTCTTGCTCCACGGGTAGGTTTCCAGCAGCAGGTAAAGGCTCATCGACGGATTGTCGAGGGCCGACATGCCCAGCGCCGACATGCCGTGGTTGAGCACCTGATCGATGGCGCTGTTGCCGAAAATCGACATCCACGCCAGGGTGAAACCGAGCGGAATCAGCAGCACGCCGAAGACGAATTCGCGGATGGTCCGGCCACGGGAAATCCGCGCGATGAACAGTCCCACGAACGGCGACCATGCAATCCACCAGGCCCAGTAGAACACCGTCCAGCCGCCGAGCCAGTCGCTCGGTTTGTCGTAGGCATAGAGGTCGAAACTCTTCATCGGCAACGCGCCGAGGTAATCGCCGAGGTTCTGGATCAGCGTGTTGAGCAGGTGCTGGGTAGGCCCTGCGAACAACACGAACAGCAGCAGCGCACAGGCCAGCAGCATGTTGATGTCGGACATCACCCGCACACCCTTGTCCACACCCGACACGGCGACGATGATCGCCGCACCCATCATCAGCGTGATCAGGCCGACCTGAATCCACTGGGTGTGTGCGATGCCGAACAGGTAGTCGAGACCGGAGTTGAGGTGCAATACGCCGAAGCCCATGTCGGCGCCCAGACCGAACACCGTGGCGATGATGCCGAAGCCGTCCACCGCGTAGCCGATGGGGCCGTTGATGCGCTTGCCGATCAGCGGGTACAGCGCCGAACGCAAGGCCAGCGGCAGGTTATGCCGGTAGGCGAAATAGGCCAGCGCCATGCCGACGAAGGCGAACACGCCCCAGCCGTGCAGGCCCCAGTGCAGAAACAGAATCTGCATCGCCTGGCGCGCTGCATCGGCGGTGCCGGCCTCGCCTTGCGGCGGTTGGGCCAGGTGCGTCAGCGGCTCCGACACGCAAAAGAAAAACAGCGTGATACTGATCCCGGCGGCGAACAGCATGCCGGCCCAGGACAGGTAACTGAACTCGGGTTCGTCGTGGTCGGCACCGAGTTTTATCTTGCCGTAGCCCGATAACGCGGTGACCACCACGAAGACCAGATACAGGGTCATCGCGAGCATGTAGTACCAACCGACCGTGTTGGCCGCCCAGTTTTGCGCAGTCAGCAACCAGGCGCCGGCCTGCTCCGGCATGGCGATGACAACCAGACCAAACAGCAGAATCACCGTCGCGGCGAAGTAGAACACCGGCGGATTCATGCGCACCAGACCGCTGGCGGGGGTAGACGATGCACTCATGAAACGTGCACCTCGAGGGGTTGAAACGTGGCTGAAATGATCGGACTCAGCAAAGGCAAGCCTCCTGTTGTGAGCGGGCAGCGAACCACCGGTTTAACTTGAATGAACGTTCAAGTTAAACATGGATAGGGTGGTAAGGACTAATCGCAGGGCCAGGCGGTAGTTTTCCTACAATAGCCCAAGGAGGGGTATGACGCGGGTTTGAGGGGATTCGTTCAGTGGAAAAATCAAAGTCAAAAGCGCCCTCACCCTAACCCTCTCCCGGGGGGAGAGGGGACTGATTGGGGGATGCTTGAGAATTTCGCTGACCTGATCTTGCTGTACCGAATCCATAATCGACTGTTTTTTTCAGGTCGATGTATAGCGCCAGACACCTCCGTCGGCTCCCTCTCCCCCGGGGAGAGGGCTGGGGTGAGGGTGGCTTTTGATGTTTTACTTCTGCGTCCCGTCATCATGCTGCAGATTGGCCTGAGTCAGGTTACTCCCTGCCGGCACGCTGCGCGTCAGCCACACATTACCGCCGATGGTCGAACCCTGGCCGATGGTGATCCGTCCCAGAATTGTCGCGCCGGCATAAATCACCACGTCGTCCTCGACAATCGGATGGCGTGGATGGCCCTTCTGCAACTGCCCGTCTTCATCCGCCGGGAAGCGCTTGGCGCCCAAAGTCACGGCCTGATAGATCCGCACCCGCTCGCCAATGATCGCGGTCTCGCCGATCACCACACCGGTACCGTGATCAATGAAAAAGCTGCGGCCGATCTGCGCGCCTGGATGGATATCGATGCCGGTGGCCGAATGCGCAATCTCCGCGCTGATTCGCGCGAGTAACGGCAACCCGGCGCGGTACAAATGGTGCGCCAGACGATGGTGAATCACCGCCAGAATTCCCGGATAGCACAGCAACACTTCATCGACGCTGCGCGCCGCCGGATCGCCGTGATAGGCGGCCAGCACGTCGGTATCGAGCAGGCTGCGCAGGCCCGGCAAGGCCAGGGCGAAATCCTGAATGATACGGATCGCCTGAGCTTCGACATCAGCATCGCCTTGAGCGCTGTGCCGCGCGACATAACGCAACTCCAGCCGCGCCTGCGCCAGCAACGCATTCAGGGCTGCATCGAGGGTATGCCCGACATAGAAGTCCTCACTCTCCTCACGCAGATCCACCGGCCCCAGCCGCATTGGGAACAACGCACCACACAGCGCCTCGAGAATCTCGGCCATCGCCGCGCGGGACGGTAACTCGCGACCACCCTGCTCGCCGCTGGCCCGGCCATTCTGGGTACGCCACTGATCCCGCGCGGTACGCAGTTGGCTGACGATGGTCTGCAATTGCCAATGGCTGGAACGCTCGCTCACGGTAAAGACTCCTCACGGGCGGCCGGACGGTCTGGCCGCGTCAACGGCGACTACTTTACGGCATGCCCGTGAGGGCGAATTAAGAACCGATAGTGCTGGACTAAGCACATTTGGCTATAAGCAATTCACGGTTGCCCCGCTAAAACGGCGTGCCTATAGTCCTGTCATCTTTCTCCGCCAGTACGGACTCATGATCAAACAACAGCTGGATCGCTTTAACCGTCTCGACCTGCTCGGCCAACCCACGCCGCTGGAAAAACTTGAACGTCTATCCGCCTGGCTGGGTCGCGATGTGTACATCAAACGCGATGACCTGACGCCGCTGGCCATGGGCGGCAACAAGCTGCGCAAACTCGAATACCTCGCCGCCGATGCCCTCGCTCAGGGCGCCGACACGCTGATCACCGCCGGTGCCCTGCAATCGAACCACGTGCGCCAGACCGCCGCGCTGGCGGCCAAACTCGGCCTGGGGTGCGTGGCGCTGCTGGAGAATCCGCTGGGCACCGACGACAGCAACTACACCGGCAACGGCAACCGCCTGCTGCTGGATCTGTTCGACACCAAGGTCGAGCTGGTGGACAACCTCGACAACGCCGACGAACAACTCGCCGCACTCGCTGTGCGCCTGCGCAGCAATGGCAAAAAACCGTATCTGGTGCCGATCGGTGGCTCGAATGCCCTGGGTGCATTGGGCTACGTACGTGCCGGTCTGGAACTGGCGGAACAGATCAAGGACACCGGCCTGAATTTCGCCGCCGTGGTGCTGGCCTCGGGCAGCGCCGGGACCCACAGCGGTCTGGCGCTGGCCTTGAGCGAAGCGCTGCCGCAGTTGCCGGTGATCGGCGTGACCGTCTCGCGCAGCGAAGAAGATCAGCGCCCGAAAGTGCAGGGTCTGGCCGAACGCACGGCGGAGCTGCTGGGTGTGAAATTACCAGTGAACTTCAAGGTCGAGTTGTGGGACGAATACTTCGGCCCGCGTTACGGCGAACCGAATGCCGGGACACTGGCGGCGGTGAAACTGTTGGCCAGTCAGGACGCGGTGCTGCTCGACCCGGTATACACCGGCAAGGCCATGGCCGGGTTGCTCGACGGGATCGGCCGCCAGCGTTTCGACGAGGGCCCGATCATCTTCCTGCATACCGGTGGGGCGCCGGCGTTGTTTGCCTATAAGGATTCGCTGACAAGCTGATCCTCCCTGCTGCAAGAATTTCTGTGGTAAGGGGATTTATCCCCGTTGGACTGCGCAGCAGTCCCCTGCTCTTCAAGTCAGAAGAGAGGGCCGCTTCGCGCCCCATCGGGGATAAATCCCCTCGCCACAATTGATCATCTATATTCGAAATTGGAATAACAGAAAGATCATTAAGTATTTTCAAGTCTAAAGCAGACATCTTATAGTCTCGCCGCAGGCGAATTTCGGGCAAGACGCATAAGCTGCTTTAGGGCACGATAACGCAGTCGTTCAATTCCCGGATTCGCCAACCTTCCTTAAGCGTCTTCCATAAGAAAACACAGGGGCTTGTCATGAATTTTTCCGCACTACGTCGCAATCTGCTGGTAGGTTCGCTGGGCCTTGCACTGAGCGCCGGCCTGATCGGCCAGGCTACCGCCGGTGAGCAACTGAAACAGATCAAGGACAAAGGCGTTATCAACGTCGGCCTGGAAGGCACTTATCCACCGTTCAGCTTCGTTGACGAGAACGGCAAACTGTCCGGTTTCGAAGTCGAACTCTCCGAAGCACTGGCGCAGAAACTCGGCGTCAAAGCCAAGATTCAGCCAACCAAGTGGGACGGTATCCTCGCTGCGCTGGAATCCAAACGTCTCGACGTCGTGGTCAACCAGGTGACCATCTCCGACGAACGCAAGAAGAAGTATGACTTCTCCGAGCCGTACACCGTTTCCGGGATTCAGGCGCTGGTGCTGAAGGACAAGGAAGCCAAGTTGAACATCAAGACTGCCGCCGATCTGTCCGGCAAGAAAGTCGGTGTCGGCCTGGGCACCAACTACGAACAATGGGTCCGCGCCAACGTGCCGGGCGCTGACGTGCGTACCTACGACGATGATCCGACCAAGTTCGCCGACCTGAACAACGGCCGCACCGACGCCATCCTGATCGACCGTCTGGCTGCACTTGAATACGCCAAGAAAGCCCCGAAAACCGTGGCTGCCGGTGAAGCGTTCTCCCGTCAGGAATCCGGTATCGCCCTGCGCAAAGGCGAGCCTGAGCTGCTGGCTGCGGTGAACAAGGCTCTCGACGAACTGCGTGCCGACGGTACCCTTGAGAAGCTGTCGAAGAAATACTTCAACGCTGACGTCACCAAATAATGGAAGAAGCTTTCCAACTCGCACTGGACTCCGCGCCCTTTCTGCTCAAGGGCGCGTATTACACGGTCATCCTCAGTCTGGGCGGCATGTTCTTCGGCTTGCTGCTGGGCTTCGGCCTGGCGTTGATGCGCCTGTCGCGCTTCAAACTGGTGATCTGGATTGCCCGCATCTACGTGTCGTTCTTTCGCGGCACGCCGTTGCTGGTGCAACTGTTCGTGATCTATTACGGCTTGCCGCAATTGGGTCTGGAACTGGATCCACTGCCAGCGGCGCTGATCGGCTTCTCGCTGAACATGGCTGCCTACGCCTGTGAAATCCTACGTGCGGCAATCGGTTCGATCGAGCGCGGCCAGTGGGAAGCCGCCGCAAGCATCGGCATGACCCGCGCGCAAACCTTGCGCCGGGCCATTCTGCCGCAGGCCATGCGCACGGCACTGCCGCCGCTGGGTAACAGCTTCATTTCGCTGGTCAAGGACACGGCACTGGCCGCCACCATTCAGGTGCCGGAACTGTTCCGCCAGGCGCAACTGATTACCGCCCGGACTTTCGAAGTCTTCACCATGTATCTTGCCGCCGCGCTGATCTACTGGATTCTGGCCACGGTGCTGTCGCACCTGCAGAACAAGTTGGAAGAGCGGGCCAATCGGCACGACCAGGAGTCCTGACCCCATGATTGTCGTGGAAAAACTGACAAAGCAGTTCAAGGGTCAAGAGGTGCTCAAGGGCATCGATCTTGAGGTGAAGGAAGGCGAGGTCGTGGCCATCATCGGCCCCAGCGGTTCGGGCAAGACCACGTTCCTGCGCTGCCTGAATTTCCTTGAGGAGCCCACCAGCGGCCGGATCAAGGTCGGCGATATCGAGATCGATACCAGCCGCCCGCTGAGCCAGCAGCAGAGTCTGGTGCGCAACCTGCGCCAGCACGTGGGTTTCGTGTTCCAGAACTTCAACCTGTTCCCCCACCGCACCGCACTGGAAAACGTCATCGAAGGGCCGATCGTGGTCAAGAAGATGCCGCGCGAGCAAGCCGTTGCCCTGGGCATGAAGCTGCTGGCCAAGGTCGGTCTGGCCGGCAAGGAAGATGCGTATCCGCGTCGTCTGTCCGGCGGTCAGCAACAGCGCGTGGCGATTGCCCGGGCGCTGGCGATGGAGCCGGAAGTGATCCTGTTCGACGAGCCGACCTCGGCCCTCGACCCGGAACTGGTGGGCGAAGTACTGGCGACCATTCGCGGTCTCGCTGAAGAAAAACGCACCATGGTCATCGTCACCCACGAAATGGGTTTCGCCCGCGACGTGGCCAACCGTGTGGTGTTTTTCGACAAGGGCGTGATCGTCGAGCAAGGCGAAGCCAAGGCGTTGTTTGCCAACCCGAAAGAAGAACGCACCAGACAGTTCCTCAGCAAGTTCCTGAATCACGCCTGAGATACTTATTGTCTTGAGTCATTAACTTCCATGGACGGAAGTTTTACTTACCGCGCCTGAAAACTTCCAAATCCCTCCAGCTTAAACCTGTCAAAACAATACATATATGTTCTGCAACAGATACAAGTAATCTGCGGCGCGCTTTCGTGCCTGTGAAATGATCTAAATCGACCGGCACAAAAATCGCAAAACTCGCGAAAAACCGTAGTTCCATTCGCCATCACCGCTAGGCAGGATGCCTCGTCAGCGTAGGACGCTTCTGATTAATCGGTAATTCACAGATTAACTAAGGCACTCTATTGACACTCTTTCCGGCACGCTCTTATCTAGTCGCCAACCGGCACCCATTAGTTGAATCAACGCTTACTCAGCCCGAACAAAGTTCACGGTTGTATTACCGATTCATCACGCCTTTTGTTGTTTCAAGAAATGGAATTCGCTGCAAGACTTCAAGGAGAGAACCCGATGACCCGCACTTCGCACGCCCCCGAACTGGCAGCGCCGAATCTGGCGTCCGCATCCAAAAACGCCATCAATCTGGCCGCTGCCGCGCATTTGCTGATCGATGTCCTGCCCTACTCCGGCATGGACGCCGGTGATCTGATCGAACTGTTCTGGAACAACTGTTACGTCGCCTCGCGAGTCTTGACCAGCGAAGACGTCGGCGCCTCGATCAGCCTGCGGGTGCCGGAAAGCTTTATCGCCAGTGGCACCGCACGGATTCACTATCGAGTGATGCAAGTCGGTCAGGGGCCGGCGCTGTCGGCGGCAACGCGGGTTCAGGTCAAGCTCGACTGCCCTGGCGGCCAGCCTTCGCCGCTCTGCGGTGACGAGAATCAGCAACTGGCGCCCGTCACGCTGCCCGACACCATCCGCCGCCAGGGCGTGAACCCCAATCAGATCAAACGCGGCGTGCCGCTGACCATCGAACCCTACCTGAACATGGCCGAGGACGACGCCATCACCTTGCGCTGGGGCGACGTGCGTATGGACCTGGCCCGGATCACCGCTGCCGATGTTGGCCTGCCGATTCAGGTCTGGGTGCCACCGGCAGTGATCGTCGAGGGCGGTGAGGATCTGCGCCTGGACGTGACCTACTGCGTCATCGACTGGGTGGGCAACAACTCACGCTGGGCGCCGCCCCGGACGCTGAAGATCGGTTGCGTGAATCCTTATCTGAAGGTGCCGCTGCGCCAAGCGCTGAAGGCTGCTGAATCGACCAAGGATTGATGCCGCATTCCTGTGCTCATGGGGCTTTGTAGTGAGGTGATTTAGCGAAACGTCGCACCGCCCCGATGGACTGCGAAGCAATCCCGTTTTTTATGACTCAGAAAAGGCCGCTGCGCGGCCTGTCGGGGATGAATCCCCTCACCACAGGTTGTATTGCCACGGCTGAGAGCCTGTTAACCAACCCGACCACCGCCCCTTCTATACATATTCCTAAAAGTTAGTTTATTTAATATTTATACACGCTTAGGGTATATGGACCGGACCACCGGACATTCTTTCGTTCGCCGCACTTTTGCGGCGTTTTTCATGAGATGTGAGGTAGGTAGTATGGTCCGGAACACAATCACCCCAGTGCAAATCGCCAGGGCATTGCGTGCAGCCAAGGAGCGGCACTGATGTCCAGTCTGGCCGATGCAAACGTCCAGTCGGATCTGGACATCGCCCCGTTGTTGTTGCCCGCGCAGGTTTTGCGCAACGACGCCCAAGCCATCAAGGCTGCCCACGAACTGGCGCAAGTCGCCCGCGCGCAGGCCGCCAAGCGCGACCGCCAGCGCAAGCTGCCATGGTCGGAAATCGAACAGTTCACCCGCAGCGGCCTCGGCAGCATTGCCATCCCGCGTGAGTACGGCGGCCCACAGGTTTCATTCGTCACATTGGCCGAAGTGTTCGCGATCATTTCCGCGGCCGATCCGGCGCTGGGACAGATCCCGCAGAACCAGTTCGGCATTATCAATCTGGTACTCGGCAGCGCCACCGAAGCGCAGAAAAAACAGCTGTTCCAGAGTGTTCTGGAAGGTTGGCGCATCGGCAATGCGGGTCCTGAGCGCGGCACCAAAAACACCCTGGAATTGAAAGCGCGCATCACCGCCGACGGCGACGATTACGTGATCAACGGCCAGAAGTTCTACTCCACCGGCGCGCTGTTCGCGCACTGGGTGGCGGTCAAGGCGCTCAATGACGACGGCAAACAAGTGCTGGCCTTCGTCCGCCGTGGCACCCCGGGCCTGCGCATCGTTGATGACTGGTCGGGCTTCGGTCAGCGCACCACTGCCAGCGGCACGATTCTGCTGAACAACGTGCGCGTCGAGTCGAGCCTGGTCGTCGATAACTGGAAGATCAACGAGAAGCCCAACACTCAAGGCGCGGTGTCGCAGCTGATTCAGGCAGCCATCGACGCCGGCATCGCCCGTGGCGCCATCGACGATGCCATCGAGTTCGTCAAAACTCGCGCGCGGCCCTGGATCGACGCCAAGGTTGAGCGCGCCAGCGATGACCTCTACGTGATCGCCGACATCGGCAAACTGAAAATCGAACTGCACGCGGCTGAAGCACTGTTGCGCAAGGCCGGCAAAGTGCTCGACCAAGTCCATGCCGCGCCGCTGACCGCCGAGTCCGCCGCCCGCGCTTCGATTGCGGTGGCCGAGGCCAAAGTGCTGACCACCGAGATCTCGCTGCAGGCCAGCGAAAAACTCTTCGAACTGGCCGGCAGCCGCGCGACCCTCGCCGAATTCAACCTTGATCGCCACTGGCGCAACGCCCGGGTGCACACCCTGCACGACCCGGTGCGCTGGAAGTATCACGCGGTCGGCGCCTATCGCCTCAACGGCACTTTGCCGGCTCGCCATTCCTGGATTTAACGACCAGACATCTGGAGAAGCATATGACTTATTCTCACCCCGTCGCGGTCATCACCAGCGATGAGCAAGCCCTGATTGTCGCCAGCGACCTGGCCGAAGATTTCAAACGCGACAGTGCCGTGCGCGACCGTGAACGCCGCCTGCCACTGCCGGAGCTCGACGTATTTTCCCGCTCTGGCCTGTGGGGCATCAGCGTCCCCAAGGAGTATGGCGGCGCCGGTGTGTCCAACGTGACCCTGGCCAAAGTCATTGCCCTGATCGCTCAGGCTGACGGCTCCCTCGGGCAGATTCCACAAAACCACTTTTACGCCCTTGAAGTGCTGCGCGTTAACGGCAGCCACGAGCAGAAACAGCGGCAGTACGCCGAGGTGCTGGCCGGCCAGCGCTTCGGCAACGCCTTGGCGGAACTCGGTACCAAAACCGCCCACGACCGCGTCACCAGCCTCAAGCGTGACGGCGACGGCTATCGCATCAACGGACGCAAGTTTTACGCGACCGGCGCGATCTACGCGCAGCGTATCCCGACTTCCGTCGTCGATGAAAACGGCGTGCAGCAACTGGCCTTCGTCCCGCGTGACAGCCAAGGCCTGACAGTGATCGACGACTGGAGCGGCTTCGGCCAGCGCACCACCGGCAGCGGTTCGGTGGTGTTCGAAGACGTCTATGTCGCTGCCGAGGACGTGATCCCGTTCCAGAGCGCTTTCGAGCGTCCGACCACGGTCGGCCCGCTGGCGCAGATCCTTCACGCCGCCATCGACACTGGCATCGCTCGCGCCGCTTACGAAGATGCCCTGCACTTCGTGCGCAGCAAGACCCGTCCGTGGATCGACTCCGGTAACGACAAGGCCACCGAAGACCCGCTGACCCTGAAGAGCTTCGGCCACTTGAGTATTCGCCTGCACGCCACCGAAGCGCTGCTTGAGCGCTCTGGCGAATTCCTCGACAAGGCCCAGGCCGAGACCAATGCCGAAACCGTCGCTGCCGCGTCGATTGCCGTCGCCGAAGCACGGGCGATCAGCACTGAAATCTCGCTCGCCGCCGGCAGCACCCTGTTCGAACTGGCCGGCAGTCAGGCGACCCTGATCGAACACGGCCTCGACCGCCACTGGCGCAACGCCCGGGTGCACACCCTGCACGACCCGGTGCGCTGGAAGTATCACGCGGTGGGCAATTACTACCTCAACGATGAAAAGCCTCCGCTGCGAGGGACCATCTGATGAGCGCCGCGAAAAAGAAGATCCTGCTCAACGCGTTCAACATGAACTGCATCGGCCACATCAACCATGGCCTGTGGACGCATCCACGCGACACGTCGACGCGCTACAACACCATTGAATACTGGACCGAGCTGGCGCAGTTGCTGGAGCGCGGGCTGTTTGACGGGCTGTTCATCGCCGACATCGTCGGCGTGTACGACGTCTACCAGAACTCGGTGGACGTCACGCTCAAAGAGTCGATCCAGTTGCCGGTCAACGACCCGCTGCTGCTGGTGTCAGCGATGGCCGCCGTGACGAAAAACCTCGGCTTCGGCCTCACCGCCAACCTCACTTACGAGCCGCCCTATCTGTTCGCCCGGCGCATGTCGTCGCTCGATCATCTGAGCAGGGGTCGGGTCGGCTGGAACATCGTCACCGGTTACCTCGACAGCGCCGCCAAGGCCATGGGCCTGCGCGAACAGGTCGAGCATGACCGGCGCTACGATCAGGCCGACGAGTACCTCGAAGTGCTCTACAAACTCTGGGAAGGCAGTTGGGAAAACGGCGCGGTGCTCAATGACCGTGAGCAGCGCATCTATGCGCAGCCGGAGAAGGTGCACAAGGTCGAGCACCACGGCGAGTTCTATCAGGTCGAGGGTTATCACCTCTGCGAGCCGTCGCCGCAGCGCACGCCGGTGCTGTTCCAGGCTGGCAGTTCGGACCGCGGTTTGCTGTTCGCCGGGCGTCACGCCGAGTGCGTGTTCATCAGCGGCCAGAACAAACCGTCGACCAAAGTGCAGGTGGACAAGGTCCGCGCCAGCGCCGTCGAAGCCGGACGCAATCCCGAGGACATCAAGGTGTTCATGGGCCTCAACGTGATCGTCGGCGCGACCGAAGAAGCCGCGTGGGCCAAGCACGCCGAGTACCTGAGTTATGCCAGCGCCGAGGCCGGCGTCGCGCATTTCTCAGCCTCCACCGGCATCGACTTTTCCCAGTACGAAATCGACGAACCGATCCAGTACGTCAAGAGCAATGCCATCCAGTCCGCGACCAAGAACCTGCAGAACAACGACTGGACCCGACGCAAATTGCTCGATCAGCACGCCCTCGGTGGCCGCTACATCACCGTGGTCGGCTCGCCTGAGCAGGTGGCGGATGAACTGGAAGCGTGGATCGCCGAAACCGGGCTGGACGGCTTCAACCTGACGCGCATCGTTACCCCGGAAAGCTATGTCGATTTCATTGAGCTGGTGATTCCGGAGCTGCAACGGCGTGGGTCGTACAAAACTGCGTATGAGAGTGGCAGTTTGCGCGAGAAGCTGTTTCACGGGGCGGCGCAACTCCCAGAGCAACACATCGGGTCTTCATTTCGCCACTAAAAGCTTCGCGAGCAAGCCCGCTCCCACAGGGGGAACGCATTCCAAAATGTGGGAGCGGGCTTGCTCGCGAAGAGGCCCGATCAGACACCACAATTTTTTGCACTGACTGGAAACCACACCATGACCAAGAAACTTCTGTCCCACCCAGTCAAAGCACTGGCCCTGGCCTTCGGCCTTTTCAGCTCGGCGGTGTTCGCCGCCGATGCACCCCTTAAAATCGGCACCACCGCCGCCTTCGCGATTCCCCTGGAAGCCGCCGTCGAAGAGGCCTCCAAACAAGGCCTGAAAGTCGAGCTGGTGGAGTTCACCGACTGGATCGCACCGAACGTCAGCCTCGCCGCCGGCGACATCGATGTGAATTACTTCCAGCACATCCCGTTCCTCGAAAACGCCAAGGCCGCCTCCGGTTTTGACCTGGTGCCGTTCGCCCCGGGGATCATCAACAACGTCGGCCTCTATTCGAAAAAATACAAAAGCTTCGACGAGTTGCCTGAAGGCGCCAGCGTCGCCATCGCCAACGACCCGATCAACAGCGGTCGCGGTCTGCAACTGCTGGCCAAGGCTGGTCTGATCACCCTGAAACCGGGGGTCGGCTACAAGGCCACCGAAGACGACATCGTCGCCAACCCGAAGAAGATCAAGATCCTGCAAGTCGAAGCCGTGCAACTGGTGCGCGCCTACGATGACGCCGATCTGGTCCAGGGCTACCCGGCCTACATCCGTCTGGCGAAAACCTTCGATGCCGGCTCGGCGCTGCTGTTCGACGGTCTCGACCACAAGGAATACGTGATCCAGTTCGTCATCCAGCCCAAGAGCAAAGACGACCCGCGCCTGATCAAATTCGTCGACATCTACCAGCACTCGCCGGCCGTTCGCGCCGCGCTGGATAAGGCTCACGGCAAGCTGTATCAGGCCGGTTGGGAAAGCTGAACATGACGGCCGCGATCCAACGGCGACTGGAGATTCCAGAGCCAAAAAATGCTGAAAAAACCGAACTGCATCCCGAGCTGAATCGCGCCCATGTGCGCTTCATCGGCCTGGGTAAAACTTACGAGGGGCGGCAAGGCCCGGTCGCGGCCCTGCAAGGCATCGATCTGGCGATCCAGCGCGGCGAGGTGTTCGGCATCATCGGTCGCAGCGGCGCCGGCAAGTCGTCGCTGATCCGCACGATCAATCGTCTGGAGCAACCGACTTCGGGGCGGGTGCTGATCGATCAGGTCGACATCGGCGAGTTCGACGAAGACCGTCTGGTCGCCCTGCGCCGGCGCATCGGCATGATCTTCCAGCACTTCAACCTGATGTCGGCCAAGACCGTGTGGCAGAACGTCGAACTGCCGCTGAAAGTCGCGGGCGTGCCGAAGGAACAGCGGGAAAAAAAGGTCCGTGAACTGCTCGAACTGGTCGGCCTGCAAGCCAAGCACAAGGCTTATCCGGCGCAGCTTTCCGGTGGACAGAAACAGCGAGTCGGCATCGCCCGCGCATTGGTGCATGATCCGGACATTCTGCTCTGCGACGAGGCCACTTCGGCGCTCGATCCCGAGACCACGCAGTCGATCCTCGGCCTGCTGCGCGAGATCAACCGACGCCTGGGCCTGACCATCGTGTTGATCACCCATGAAATGGCGGTGATCCGCGAAATCTGCGACCGCGTGGTGGTACTGGAACACGGGCGGATTGTCGAGCAGGGCCCGGTCTGGGAAGTGTTCGGCAATCCGCAGCACGAGGTCAGCCAGACCTTGCTCGCGCCGCTGCAACACGCCTTGCCGGCAGAACTGCAAAGCCGTCTGCATGCCCAGCCGCCCTCCTCCGAGGCGGCGGTGGTGCTGCGTTTACAGTTCACCGGCAGTGCCAGCGACGAGCCGGATCTGGCAGCGCTGTTCGCCGCCCTCGGCGGACGCGTGAAGTTGCTGCAGGGCGGCGTCGAGCGGATTCAGGGCCATGCGCTGGGACAACTGTTACTGGCGGTCAGCGGCTCGGCCCTGAGCGCCGAACAATTGCGTGAGCGCGCCGGGCAGTGGGCGCAACGAGTGGAGGTATCGGGTTATGTGGTTTGATCGTTTGCTCCAGGGATTCATCGACACCTTCCTGATGGTCGGCGTGTCGTCGCTGATCGCGTTGCTGGTGGGGATCCCGATGGCGGTGATTCTGGTCACCAGCGACAAGGGCGGGATCTACCAGGCGCCGCTGCTCAACCGGGCGCTGGGCGCGTTCGTGAATCTGTTCCGCTCGATCCCGTTTCTGATTCTGATGGTCGCGCTGATTCCATTTACCCGACTGATTGTCGGCACCACGTACGGTGTGTGGGCGGCGGTGGTGCCGCTGACCATCGCCGCGACGCCGTTCTTTGCGCGGATTGCCGAAGTGAGTCTGCGTGAGGTCGATCACGGCTTGATCGAGGCGGCGCAGGCCATGGGCTGCCGGCGCTGGCACATCGTCTGGCACGTGCTGTTGCCTGAAGCGCTGCCGGGGATTGTTGGCGGGTTCACGATTACGCTGGTGACAATGATCAACTCGTCAGCCATGGCCGGGGCGATTGGTGCCGGTGGTTTGGGCGATATCGCTTACCGCTACGGTTATCAGCGTTTTGACAGCCAGATCATGCTGACGGTGATTGTGTTGCTGGTGGCGTTGGTGGCGGTGATTCAGTTGGGTGGAGATCGTCTGGCACGGGGCCTGAACAAGCGCTAAGTCATGCCGCACCTCTGAAACCGCTATCGCGAGCAGGCTCACTCCTACAGGGGACGCATTTCAAATGTAGGAGTGAGCCTGCTCGCGATGGGCTGCGCAGCGGCCCCGCTGGTTGGCGTATATTCGGCGAATCCCAACTGCCGCGCAGCCCTCGACCATGAAGCAAACCCCCACCGATCTGGAACAGATCACCGCCACCACCCTCGGCCACTACAACTCGGTGGCCGAAGACTTCCGCGAAGGCACCCGCGACCACGATGTCAGCCAGAACATCGACGCGCTGCTACGGCATATCCACGGCACTGCGCCGTTCACGATTCTCGATTTCGGTTGCGGCCCGGGGCGCGACTTGCATGCGTTCACCCGCCTGGGCCATGTCGCGGTCGGTCTCGATGGCGCGGAAAAATTTGCGCAGATGGCCCGCGAAGACAGTGGCTGTGAAGTGTGGTGTCAGGACTTTCTGAAACTTGATCTGCCGGCCGAGCGCTTCGACGGAATCTTCGCCAATGCGGTGCTGTTTCATGTGCCGTTGCAGGAGTTGCCGCGAGTGCTCAAGCAGTTGCATGGCACGTTGAAACCGGGCGGGGTGTTGTTCAGTTCCAATCCGCGCGGGGATAACCGTGAGGGCTGGAATGGGCCGCGCTATGGTTCGTACCACGATCTGGAAGCGTGGCGCGGGTTGCTCACGGCAGCGGGGTTTGTCGAGCTTGAGCATTACTACCGGCCGGCGGGATTGCCGCGCGAGCAACAGCCTTGGCTGGCCAGCGTCTGGCGTAAATCTGCGTAGTCAGTTCTGACGCCTTCGCGAGCAAGCCCGCTCCCACAGTTGGAATGCATACCCCCTGTGGGAGCGGGCTTGCTCGCGAATAGAGTGCGCAGCACTCGCTTTTAGCGGGTCTCTTTCTGCGGCTCGCGAATCTTGTACCAGGCCACATACAGCGCCGGCAGAAACAGCAGGGTCAGCAACGTCGCCACCACGATCCCGCCAATCATCGCGTAGGCCATCGGCCCCCAGAACACTTCCCGGGCAATCGGAATCATGCCCATGCTCGCCGCCGCCGCGGTCAGCAGGATTGGTCGGCGGCGGTGCTCGGTCGCTTCCACCACCGCATCCCATGGCGCAGAGCCGTTGCGCTCGAATTCATCGATCTGCGTCACGAGGATCACCGAGTTGCGGATGATGATGCCGATCAGCGCCAGAATCCCGAGGATCGCCACGAAGCCCATCGGCGTCCCGGTCGGCACCAGCGCCAGCACCACGCCGATCAGCCCCAGCGGCGCGACACTCGCCACCAGGAACATCTTCTGCACGCTGTGCAGCTGGATCATCAGGAAGGTCGCCATCAGGAACAGCATCAACGGCAAGACCTTGGCGATCGGCCCTTGGGCCTTGCCGCTTTCCTCGACCGTACCCCCGGTGGCGACCTTGTAGCCGACCGGCAGTTTTTCAGCGAAGGCATCGATCGACGGCTTGAGCAGTTTCACCAGATCGGTCGGCTGGATCTCATCACGCACCGAAGCCTTGATGGTGATGGTCGGCAAGCGGTCGCGACGCCACACCAGCGGCTGCTCCAGCTCATAACGCACAGTGGCGAACGCCAGCAGCGGAATCGACGTGCCGTTGGGTGTGACGATCTGCAGGTTCTGCAGGGTTTCCGGCGTGCCGCGTTCCGAGTTCACCGCCCGGCCGACCACGTTGATCAGGTAAATGTCGTCGTTGACCTGGGTCAACGGCGAGCCGCTGACGATGCTGTTCATCAACTTCGCCACATCTTCCGAGGACAGCCCGAGCTGACGCGCCTTGTCCTGGGCGATGTCGATGCGCAGGACTTTGCCCGGCTCGTTCCAGTCGTAAATGATCTCGCCGATGTGTTCGTTCTTGTCCAGTTCGGTCGCCAGATCAATGGCGTGCTTGCGCACCTGATCGATGTCCTTGCCGCTGACCCGATACTGAATCGGACGTCCCACCGGCGGGCCCATTTCCAGCGCCTGCACGTAACTGCCGATGCCGACGAAGTCTTTGTGCAAACGCTCGCGCAGGCGTTGGCTCAGCGCCTCACGGGCCTCGAAATCCTTGCTGACGATCACCAGTTGCGCGTAGTACGGGTTCTGCAATTGCTGGTCGAGCGGCAGGTAGAAACGGATCGCACCCTGACCGATGTAGGTGCTCCAGCGCACGATGTCCGGATCGCCCTTGAGCGTGGCTTCGAGCTTGTCCACGGCCTTGCGGGTTTCGTCGATCGAGGCGTTTTGCGGCAGGTTCAGGTCGACGAGAATTTCCGGGCGATCCGACGACGGGAAGAACTGGTTCTGCACAAAGCGCATGCAGAACACCGCCAGTACAAACAGCAGCACGGTGATGCCGATCGCCCACCAACGATTGCGCATGCACCACAGCAAACCACCGTTGAACGCCCGACCGATGCGGCCCGGCTCGGCTTCATGGGGTTTCACGTTGGTGCTGAGGATGTGCACACCGATCACCGGCGCAAAGAACACCGCCACCACCCACGACACCAGCATCGCCACCGCGATCACCGCAAACAGGGTGAAGGTGTACTCGCCGGCGGAGCTGGCGTTGAGGCCGATGGGCACGAAACCGGCGACGGTCACCAGCGTACCGGTGAGCATCGGGAATGCCGTCGAGGTGTAGGCGAATGTCGCCGCCTGCTCCTTGGTCTCACCCATTTCCAGGCGCGTGACCATCATCTCCACGGTGATCATCGCGTCGTCCACCAGCAGGCCAAGGGCGATGATCAGCGCCCCGAGGGAAATCCGCTGCATGGTGATGCCGCTGTATTCCATGAACACGAAGACCATCGCCAGCACCAGCGGAATCGAGCACGCCACCACCAGCCCGGCGCGCACGCCGAGGCTGATGAAGCTAACCACCAGCACGATCACCACCGCTTCGAACAGCGCACTGGTGAAACCGCCGACCGCCTCTTCCACCACCACGGCCTGATCGGACACCGTATGGACGCCGACGCCAACCGGCAAATCAGCGGTGATCTGGTCGATCCGCTGGTGCAGCGCCTTGCCGAATTCCTGGACGTTACCGCCCTTCTGCATGGCAATCGCCAGACCGATTGCCGGCTTGCCGTCGAAACGGAATTCCGGCGTGGCCGGGTCGACGTAACCGCGACTGATGTCGGCGACATCGGCCAGACGATAGAAGCGGTCATTGAGCTTGAGATTGACCTCGGCCAGATCCTTCTCCGAAGCGAACTGCCCCGAGGTGCGCACCGAAATGCGCTCCGGGCCGGCCTCGATCACCCCCGCCGGGGTCACGGCGTTCTGCGATTGCAGGCTCTGCACCACCTGACGCTGGTCGATGCCCAACGCGGCGAGTTTGCGGGTGGAGAAGTTCAGGTAAATCACTTCGTCCTGCTGGCCGATCATTTCGATTTTGCCCAGCCCCGGGACGTTGCGAATCTCGGCGCGGGCCTGCTCCACATAGTCGCGCAACTGGCGCATGGTCAGGCCGTCGGCGGTAAACGCGTAGACCGAGCCGTACACATCGCCAAACTCGTCGTTGAACCCGGGGCCTTGAATGCCCTGGGGAAACTGGCCGCGAATGTCATCGATCTTCTTGCGCACCTGGTACCAGATCTCCGGGATGTCCTTGGCGCTGGTGGTGTCGCGCAGGTACACGTAGACCGTAGATTCACCGGGGCGTGTGTAGCTTTTCACGTAGTCGAGGGAGTCGAGCTCCTCGAGCTTTTTCTCGATGCGATCGGTAACCTGCTTGAGGGTTTCCTCCTGGGTCGCGCCCGGCCATTTGGTCTGGATGACCATGGTCTTAATGGTAAACGAGGGGTCTTCTTCACGGCCCAGATTGAAGTACGAAAACACCCCCATCAGCAGCGCGACGAACATCAGATACCAGACGAACGACTGATGCTTGAGGGCCCATTCGGAGAGATTGAAAGAGCCTTTCATTGACTGTCCTCGTCGAGTTTCACGGCTTGTCCGGGTTTGAGACTGTTAACGCCTGCGGTGACCACCTGCTCGCCGGACTTGACCCCGCCGGCCAGCACCACCGTGCCGTCGGTGCGGCTGATCACGCTGACGTCACGGGGCGCGACGGTTTTGCTTTGGGTGTCGATCACCCAGATGCGGGTCTTGCCGTCGGCTTCCTGCAGGGCGGTGGCAGGCAATTCGATGCGCGGCTTGATCGCCGAACTGAGGGTCACGCTGATCGCCGTGCCGAGGCGGAAACCGTCCGGCGTGTTGGCCAGGGTCAGCCGCGCGCGGCGGGTGCGCGTGGCGCTTTGGGCCTGCGGTTCGATTTCGCGAATGGTTGCGGTGGTGTTGATGCTCGGGTCGAGTTGCCCGGCCACCAGAAACACCACGTCGGAAGGAATTTCATCGACCAGCGTGTCCGGCAGATCGATCACCGCTTCCTTGATGTCCGGTTGCGCCAGGGTCACCACTTGCTGACCTGCTGTCACCACTTGCCCGGCCTCGGCATTCCACGCGGTGACCACGGCTTTGTGGTCGGCGCGCAGTTCGGTGTAAGCGAGTTGATCCTGGCTCTGGTTGACCGCCGCCCGCGCCTGATCGAGCGAGGCCTGGGTGGTTTTCAGGTCGGTGGTGGCGATGTCCAGTTGCGCCTGCGCGCCAACCCCGCGATCGAACAGCGCTTGCTGCCGACGGGCATTGGCCTGGGCGTTGATCAGTTGCGCCTGAACCTTGGCCAGGTCGCCTTGGGCCGAACGCAACTGGTTCTGCTGATCGGACGGGTCGAGGGTCGCCAGCAGCGTACCCTTTTGCACCTCGGCGCCGACATCAACGTTGCGACTGGCAATGCGCCCGCCGACACGGAACCCGGTGTTGCTCTCGTAACGCGCCTGAATGCTGCCGGCGAAACGCCCGAGGGTTTCCTCGTTCAGCGCCTGTACCTTGATCGACAGCACCGGCCGCACCGGCTCCGGCGGTGGCTCGCTTTTCGAGCAGGCAGCCAGCAGCACGCCGATGGACAACAGCCCCAGACGCTTCATGGCTGTGCTCCCGGTTGCAGACCTTCGTAGGTGTTTTCGGCGATTTCGACTTTCATCCCCGGGTGCAGCAGTTGCCCACCCGCGACAATCACTTTCTCACCGCCCTTGAGGCCGTCGCTGATGATGACCTTGCCGATCAGGTAGCGGCTGACGGTGACGTTGTGCAGCTGCGCTTCGCCCTTGTCGTCAACCATCCACACCGCCGGATCGCTGATGTTTTTGGTCAGCGCCGACCACGGCAATTCCACCGCCGACTTGCCGCTGCCCTTGGCCGTGGCGCTGACCACCGAGCCGAGCTGCATGCCCTGTGGCAGGCTGTCGAGGGTGACCTTGACTTGCACCGTGCCGGACTGCGCCGACACCGCCGGGGTGATTTCGCGCACCGTGCCGGTGGTCTTGATGTTGGGGTTGTCGAGCAGGCTGACGACAATCGAACGCTCCGCCGGGCGCTCAGCCAGCAACGACTCATAAACGTTGAACACCGCGTCACGATCGCCATCGCGGGCCAGTTTGAAAATCGGCGCGGTGGCCTGGACCACCTGGCCGACTTCGGCTTGGCGCTCGGTAATGATGCCGGGGGCGTCAGCGACCAGCGAGGTGTAACTGAGTTGATCCTTGGCATTGGCCAGTTGCGCCTGCGCCGCGCTCAGGGCGCTCTGGCTGCTGCGCAAGGCGGCTTGTGCGGAATCGAATTCGCTCTGGCTGGTGTAGCCCTTGGGCAGCAGCTTCTGCTGACGCACGAACGCCGCCGCACTCTGCTTGACCCGCGCCTGTTCGGCGATGACCTGGGCTTGCGCGGAATCGACGTTGGTCTGCAAATCCTTGGGATCGAGCTTGGCCAGTACCTGTTTGGCGCTGACCCGGTCGCCGACATCCACCATGCGCTGGATGATCTTGCCACCGACCCGGAACGACAGTTCGGTCTGCACCCGGGCCTGCACGTCACCGGTGAGAGTCACGGCAGCGGCATAGTCCGCCGGTTTGACCTCTTGCACAAAGACCCGTGGCAGGTACTCCGCCGGGGCTTCTTTCTTGCCGCAAGCGGTCAGCAACGTGAGCAGGCTCAGCACGACAACTGTTTTCAATCCGGGACTCGCCATGCAGACTCCTTCCTGTGTACGAACGTGCAAGTGACGATACGACTGTGAGCTTAGAACAGGGTTCAACGTTCGCCTGCGTGATCTCTATATTTCCCCTGTAGGAGCTGCCGCAGGCTGCGATCTTTTGACTTTACAAAAGCAAGATCAAAAGATCGCAGCCTTCGGCAGCTCCTACAATGGTCGCCTCAAGAGAAGGATTTTCATGCTCAAGACCCTCGCGGTGGCCAATTACCGCTCGATCAACAAACTGGTGATTCCGCTGGGCCGGCTGAACCTGATCACCGGCCCCAACGGCAGCGGCAAGTCCAATCTCTATCGGGCCTTGCGCCTGCTGGCGGAGACCGCTCAGGGCGGCGTGGTCAATGCACTGGCCCGCGAGGGCGGGCTGGATTCGACCTTCTGGGCCGGGCCGGAAACCATCAGTCGGCGCATGCGCAACGGCGAAGTGGCGGTCGAGCCGACGGTGCGTCAGGGCGTCAAACGTCTGCGCTTGGGGTTTGCCGGCGAGGATTTCAGCTATTCGATTAGCCTCGGATTGCCCGACTCCAACGGACATTTCATGCTGCCGGGGGACACTCATCCCAGCCCCTCGCGCTTCAGTCTCGATCCGCAGATCAAGCGGGAATGCATCTGGGCCGGACCGCTCTATCGTCCGGCCAGCCTGCTGGTAGATCGCAATGGCCCGATGATTCGCGCCCGCGAAGGCCGCAGTTGGGACGTGCTGGCGCAGCACACACCGAATTTCGACAGCCTGTTCGATCAGATCGGCAGCCTGCGCAGTTCGCCGGAGGTGTTCCAGATGCGCGAGTTCATCCGCCGCTGGCGCTTCTACGATCACTTTCGCAGCGACGCCGACGCCCCGGTGCGCCAACCGCAACTGGGTACGCGCACGCCGGTGCTGCACCACGACGGTCGCGACCTCGCCGCAGCCCTGCAGACCATCAATGAAATCGGCGACCCCGAGGCGTTGCAGGCGGCGATCAGCGACGCGTTTCCCGGCGCACGGCTGAACATCGCACCGCTGGCCGGCGGACGTTTTGCCATCGAGTTTTATCAGGAGGGGTTGCTGCGGCCATTGTCGGCGGCAGAGTTGTCGGACGGCACGCTGCGCTATCTGCTGCTGATCGCCGCGCTGCTGACGCCACGCCCGCCGTCATTGATGGTGCTGAACGAACCGGAAACCAGTCTGCATCCGGATCTGTTGCCGGCGCTGGCGCGCTTGATCATTCGCGCTTCGCAGGCTTGTCAGGTGTGGGTGGTGTCGCATGCGCGACGCTTGATTTCGGCGTTGCAGGAAGATCCCGAGTGCAACTGCATAGTGCTGGAGAAGACGCTGGGGCAGACCGGGATTGTCGGCCAACGGGTGCTGGATGAGCCGGCGTGGAACTGGCCGGATTGAGCGGCGCCTGAACCACCGCTTTCGCGAGCAAGCCCGCTCCCACAGGGGCATGCATTCCAACTGTGGGAGCGGGCTTGCTCGCGAAGAGGGCCTTCAGGTCAGCGCAGATTTAACGGCCAATCACCCCTGCCACTTGCCACCCTCGACAATCACACTCTCAGGCTGGGTGTCATCGCTCAGTTCTTTACGCACATATTGGTCATACAGCTTGAGCAGGTATTTCTCTTCACCCAACTTGGCCAGTTCGGTATTCACCCAGTCACGCAGCTCGACGTTGCCCTTCTTCACTGCCGGGGCAATCGGTGCTTCGGCGCCGAGTTTTTCCTCCAGCACGCGGTAGCCCGGGTTCTGCTTGGCCCAGCTGAACAGCACCAGATTGTCCTGCGCGTAGGCATCACCACGACCGTTGGCCAGTGCTTGCAGCGACTCGGAGTTTTTCTCGAACTTCAGCAGTTTCCAGTCCGGGTGATTCTTGGTCAGCCAGATATCGGCCGTGGTGCCGGTGGTGACGATAGTGGTGCGGGTCGCCAGGTCATCCAGATTTTTTACCGCGCTGCTTTGCGGCACCAGCGCCTGCACCGCGACCTTGAGGTTCGGGTTGGTGAATTCCACCGCTTCCTTGCGCTCCGGGGTCACGGTCATGTTGGCGAGGATCAGGTCGACCTTGTCGCTCTGCAGGAACGGAATGCGGCTCGCCGGCTCCACGGCCACGAACTCGACCTTGTTCTCGTCGCCCAGCAGATCCTTGGCGAAGCGCCGACCGATGTCGGTGTCGAAGCCGACGTAGCGCCCGGCCTCATCGACGAAACCGAACGGTGGCTTGTCGGTGAACACGCCGACGATCAGTTTGTCGCGGGCCTTGATCTTGTCCAGGTAACCGGCTGGCGCGGTGCTTTCGCTGGCGACTTTCGGCTTGGCCGGTTCTTCGGATTTGTTGCAGCCGGCGAGCAGCGCGAGCCCCAGCAGCGGCAGTAAAAACAGAGATGACTTGGCAGTTTTCATAGCGGTTCCAGTTCCTTTGTCGGATTCGTTTCAGGCAGTGTTGCAACGAAGGAGAACTTCTCCAGAAACTGCTGCGCGCGTGCGGTTTGCGGGTTCGTAAAGAAAATCTCGGGCGGGTTCTGTTCAAGGATGCGTCCGGCATCCATGAACACGATGCGGTCGGCCACCGCGCGGGCGAAGGCCATTTCGTGGGTGACGATCAGCAGGGTCATGCCCTCGCGGGCCAGGCCCTGAATCACTTGCAGCACTTCCTTGACCATCTCCGGATCGAGGGCGGCGGTGACTTCATCGAAGAGCATGACCCGTGGGTTCATGCACAACGAACGGACGATGGCGATGCGTTGCTGCTGGCCGCCGGAGAGCTGGCGCGGGAACGCATCGCGCTTGTCCGCCAGGCCCACCCGTTCGAGCAAGGCTTCGGCTTGCTGCTGCGCTTCACGGCGCTGGCGCTTTTGCACCTTGAGCGGGCCGAGCAGCAAATTGTCGAGCACGCTCATGTGCGGGAACAGGTGATAACTCTGGAACACCATACCGATCTGCTGACGCACTTCGCGCCAGTCGGTGACCTTGTCCAGCAGCTCGCGGCCGGCAAATTTCAGGCTGCCGCTGTGTGCGCTTTCCAGGCCGTTGAGGCAGCGCAGCAACGTGCTTTTGCCGCAACCGCTGGGGCCGAGGATGACGATCACTTCGCCGCTGCGCACTTGCAGGTCGATGCCCTTGAGCACCTGCTGCTCGCCGTAGAATTTGTTGAAACCCTGAAACTCGATCAATGCGCTCATGCTTGCGTCCAGCGCCGCTCCAGCACGCGCGAGGCGGCCGACAGCGGGTAGCAGATGAAAAAGAAAAACAGAAACAGCGCGCCGTAGATCAGCACCGATTCGTAGGTGCGCTCGATGATCTGCTGGCCGACCTTGATCACATCGACCACGCCAATCAGCACCGCCAGCGAGCTGGTCTTGATGATTCGCGTGTAGACATTGATGGTCGGCGGCGTCATGCGTTTCAGCGCCTGCGGCAGCAGCACGTAGCCGCACAGTTGCGCCGCGTTCAGGCCGATCGACAGCCCTGCTTCACGCTGCCCGCGCGGCAACGAATGCAGCGCACCGCGCGCCACTTCGCCGACCTCACTGGCGCCCCACAGCGACAGCACCAGCACCGCGCACCAGAAGCTAGGCAGGCTCAGACCGAAGAAAATCGGCAGGCCGAAAAACAGCAGGTAAAGCCAGACCAGCACCGGAATCGCCCGGAACAGTTCCAGATAGACTCGCAGGATCGCGTTCAGCCACGCCACGTTGAGCGTGCGCAATACGCCGTAGAGCACCCCGCCAATGGTGCTGATGGCGATGCTCAGAAACGAGATCGACAGGGTTTGTCCGGCGCCTTTTGCCAATTGCGGCAACGACACCCAGAGCAGTTCAAGACCCGAACTGGCCATGCTGGAGCCTCCTTTCCAGGCGGCTGAGCAGCAGCGACAGCGGCAAGAACAACAGCACGCAGATCAGCGTCAGCACGGCGAGCATTTCGTAGGTTTTGTAATAGAGCGCGATGTAGCTCTTGGTGGTGTAGAGGATTTCCGGCACGGCCACCGCCGAAACCACGGTGGTTTCCTTGAGCAGGAAAATGAAATTGGCGAACAGCGACGGCAAGCTGAGAATCCCCGCTTGCGGCAGGATTACGTAGCGCAGCAACTGGCCGTGGGACAGGCCGATGGAACGCCCCGATTCGAGTTGCGCCTGCGGCACCGCATCGACGCCGGCGCGCAGTACTTCGGTGAGGTAGGCACCGCCAAGGAAAGTCATGGTGATGATTGCCGCGGTGAATCCGGAAACCTGGATGCCGATGGCCGGCAAGGCGAAGTAGACGAAGAACAGTTGAATCAGCAGCGGCGTGTTGCGCGCCAGTTCCACATAAAGGCCCACCAGTTTTTGCAGGTACGGCGTGCGGAACACCAGGATCGTTGCATTGAGCAGCGCCACCAGCAGCGACGTGCCGATGGCGATGAACCCGACTTGCAGCGTCACGCCCACAGCCTTGAGAAAGGCCGGCAGGGTACTGAGGATAAAGGCGTAATCGAAAGTCATGAAGCATCCTGGACGTCGCTCGGTAAGCGACGGTCATGCAGTCCATGGACAGCGGGTAACTGTCCGGCAGGCGCTGACTTTATAGGTATAAAAACAAGAATTTAAATACCGTTAAAGCATATTGATATCACGCAAAAAACTATCCTGTGGGTTTGCCGGGAAGGAATAAGAAGGCTATTTTCCCTTGCGCTGTAGGAAGGATCTTTTTTGCACGAAAGCCCTCCAAGGACGAACAGCTTTTGGCCAGACTCCCCCGGCCAAACCATTACAAGGAAGACAACATGGACGTAAAAGTGCCGCAGCGACTGGATCCGCAGGACATCGTGAAATTGCTCGTGGCGTTGCGCCGGGCGTTGAAGGCTCAGGTAACCTGAGGTCAGGATCAACAGCACCCTCACCCCAGCCCTCTCCCCGAGGGAGAGGGGGCCGACCGCAGTGTCGGGCGATTAACATCGACCTGAAAGATCGAGTCGATTATGGATTCGGCAGAAAACTTTCACGTCGGTGTACTTCTACAGCATCCCCCAATCAGTCCCCTCTCCCTTTGGGAGAGGGCTAGGGTGAGGGGCTTTTCAACGCACGCACAAAAACGCCGATGACCATCACTGGCCATCGGCGTTTTCATACCTTGAAGGGGTGGTTCACGCGTCGGATCAGAACGCCGGCAATACCGCGCCGTTGTACTTCTTCTCGATGAACGCTTTGACTTCAGGGCTGGTCAGGGCAGCGGCGAGTTTCTTGATGGCGTCGCTGTTCTTGTTGTCCTCACGGGCCACCAGGAAGTTCACGTAAGGCGAGTCAGCGCCTTCGATCACCAGCGCATCCTTGGTCGGGTTCAGCTTGGCTTCCAGCGCGTAGTTGGTGTTGATCATGTCCAGATCAACTTCCTTCAGCACGCGTGGCAGCAGGGCCGACTCCAGTTCCTTGAACTTGAAGTTGTGCGGGTTCTTGGCGATGTCCTTAGGGGTCGCCAGAGCGTTTTTCGGATCTTTCAGCTCGATCAGACCCGCCTTCTGCAGCAGGATCAGCGCACGGCCGCTGTTGCTGCCTTCGTTGGGGATGGCGATGGTCGCGCCGTCTGGCAGATCAGCCAGTTTCTTGTACTTGCTCGAGTAGCCACCGAACGGTTCAACGTGGACGCCTTGCACGGTCACCAGGTACTTGGACTTGTCGTCCTTGTATTTGCCGGCGTTGAAGCTGTCCAGGTAAGGCTTGGTCTGGAAGTAGTTGGCATCCAGACGCTTCTCGCCAACCTGCACGTTCGGCTGCACGTAGTCGGTGAAGACTTTGATTTCCAGATCCACGCCTTCTTTGGCCAGGGTCGGTTTGATCAGCTCGAGAATTTCCGCGTGCGGCACCGGAGTCGCCGCCACCACCAGTTTCTCGCCAGCCTGGGCCAGGGAAGCAGTCAGAGCAGCCGCCAATGCGGTAAACAACAGAACCTTTTTCATGCAGTGTCCTTATCGAGAATCACGGTCGCGAATGGCGACGGCTATTAATACGAGTGCCAGTGAAGTGCTATCTCTGGCGTGAAGCGGACAATACCGGGATTTTTTATTCCCGCACAATAACGTTTATTCACTTTGATATTCCATTTCGTTCATACAGAACCGAACGGCTACAACTGCTGGCTCAAACCAATCAGCAGATCTTTCAAAGCCTTACGTTCGTCGACGCTACCACCGATATTGATTTGAGCTACCAGTCGTTCGATCTGAAGCTGCGGCCCAGACACTTCGGGCAGGTTCAGGTGCTCTGGCAGGATTTCATCGCCGGTGCTGACCAGCAGCGCAAAGTGAATGACGTTTTCCAGCTCGCGGGTATTGCCCGGCCAGCTGTGTCGCTCCAGCAGGTGCTGCGCCGCTTCGCTGATCAATGGCACCGGCAGATCCAGGCGCTGGCTGTAGATGCCGAGGAAATACTCCGCCAGCGACAGGATGTCGCCAATCCGCTCGCGCAGCGCCGGCAATTCCAGCTGACCTTCGCTGAGGTAGTGGTAGAGCCGTTCGTGGAATTTTCCGGCGTCCACCGCTTGTGCCAGATCGATGCTGGTGGCTGCGACCAACCGCACATCCACCGGGCTTGGCTGATGCGCGCCGACGCGGATGACTTCGTGGTTTTCCAGGGCGGCGAGCAGTTTGATCTGGATCGGCAACGGCAGATCGCCGATTTCGTCCAGATACAAGGTGCCGCCATTGGCCGAACCGAACCAGCCGGCCCGACTGCTCGCCGAACCTGTATAGCTGCCGGCGGCATAGCCGAATAGCTCGGCATCGGCGTAGGTCGGGCTGATCGCACCGCAGTTGACCGAGACGAACAGACCGCTGCGATCACTGGCTCGGTGAATGTGACGGGCGAGCAACTCTTTACCGGTACCGGTCTCGCCACGGATCAATACCGAGATGGCACGCGGCGCCAGGTGCTCCAGCTCCTCACGCAACTTGCGGGAACGGGGATCGACGAACACCAGCGCCTTGGCGCGAATGCTCAGGGGACTTTTTTCCGCATCGGGAAAGGTCAGCAACGGCTGACCGAACGTTTCGAAACTCATGGCAGACTCCCGCCCAGAACCGCCGGCAGACGGGGGCGTTCAGAAAAGAAAAAGGTTCAAGCGCGACGCCGGGCGTGGTGTTCCATACGGTTCTGCAGGCGATACAGATAAGCGAAACCCTGCTCCCAACGCTGATGCCCGGACTTGACGTTGATGTGCCCGGCCCCGGCAAGAATTCCCGCCTCGGCGCCCCAGTTGCGCGCCAGCTCCAGGGCACGCGGGGCGCTGACGGCGGCGTCGTTGTCGGAACTGACCACCTGGCTGGGGAACGGCAACAGATCGGTCGGGATCGGCGCGAAATTGCGCAACGCAGGCGCGCAGGCCGGACGCTCGACATCGGCAGGTGCGACCAGCAACGCGCCGCGCACCTGACGCAGGTATTGCACGGGCGCGGTGGCAGCCCAATGCGCAACGGTGATGCAACCCAGGCTGTGAGCAATCAGGATCACCGGTGTGCTGTCGGCGGCAATCGCTTCGGCCAGCGCCGCAACCCAGTCTTCACGGCGCGGGGTCAGCCAGTCGGCCTGCTCCACGCGTGCGCTGTTGGGCAGACTGTTCTGCCAGTGGGTTTGCCAATGATCTTCTGGCGATCCTTGCCAGCCCGGCACAATCAGGTAGCGGATTGATTCGTTGCGCATGGGGAGCTCTCCTGCGTCGTGTCTGTTCCTGATCGAGTATAGGGACGGGATTTATATTCGTTAAGGAATAAGAAGCTATTTATTAAGACCTAAATTGAATATATGATTTGTGTACGACTTTAAATCCTTTACCCCTCACCCCAGCCCTCTCCCGAGGGAGAGGGAGCTAATTTTTGAGCTTTTCAAATCCTGAGTTCGACTAGATATCCCACGTCAGCGTACGTCTACCAAACACCTAGATCAGTCCCCTCTCCCTCTGGGAGAGGGCTAGGGTGAGGGCTTTGTTTTCTATGCCAGAAATAAAAAAAGGGCCGCACCCTGCCAAGGAGACGGCCCCGGAAAAACGTAAATCCTGTTACCGCGCGGTGATCACCGACAATTTGGTAATCCCTGCCCGCTCGATCGAAGCCATGGCCCGCGCCACTTCGCCGTAGTTCACCCCGTCGTCGGCCTGCAATTGCACGCGCACTTCCGGGTCCTTGGCCTTGGCCGACTTGAGGTTGAATTCCAGCAAGTCCGGCTGGATTTCATCCTTGTTGATAAACAGTTTGCCGGCGCCGTCGATGCTCACCACCAGCGGATCTTTCTGCTCGACCGGTGCTACCGCTTCGGTCTTTGGCAGGTTGATCGGGATCGCGTTGGTCAGCAGCGGCGCGGTGACGATAAACACCACCAGCAGCACCAGCATCACGTCCACCAGCGGTGTCACGTTGATCTCGCTCAGCACCTCGTCGCTGTCTTGTGTGGAGAAGGCCATGTCAGGACGCCTCCTTCACTTTTGGTGCGTTGCCCGGTGCCGCTACCTTGTTTGCAGTCGGGTGGATCAGCACACGGAACGCACTCTTCTGCGCCAGGCTGTAGAAGTCGTGGGCGAAGTCATCCAGATCCGCCGCCGTCAGTTTCAGACGCCGCAAAAAGTAGTTGTAAACCAGCACCGCCGGTACCGCGACGGCGATCCCCACACCGGTGGCAACCAGTGCCGCACCGATTGGACCGGCGACCGTTTCCAGGCTCGCCGAGCCTGCCGCGCTGATGCCTTTCAACGCCTCCATGATTCCCCACACCGTGCCGAACAGACCAATGAACGGCGAGGTGCTGCCAATACTTGCGACCACTGCCAGACCGGTTTCCAGCGAACGGCGTTCACGGACGATCTGCTGACGCAGGGCACGCTCCAACCGATCCTGATGGTTGATCGCCTGGCTCAGGTCATTGGCCTGCGGCGCCTCACCCACCTGAATCGCCGCGTAACCGGCCTGAGCGACTCGTGCCGCAGCACCAGGCTGGGTTTCGCTCAACTCAGCGGCGGAATCCAGACTCGACGCCGCCCAGAAACGTTTATGAAACTTGCGATCCTGCGCCTTCAGACGACCGAACTGCACAGCCTTGAGCAGCGCCAGTCCCCAGGTGGCAACGGAAAAAACCACCAGCAGCCAGATCACCGCGCTTTCGATGGATTCCAGTGGAGAGGCCAGTAACGTCATGATGTATTCCCTCGTGTAAACATTTAGCGCGAATAGGTTTCGGTTTAATGAATCTTGAAATCGATGGGCACGCTGACCCAGCCGTCCTGGGCGACATCACCCTGCTTGGCCGGCACGAAGCTCCACTGTTTGACGGCATTGAGTGCCGCATCGTCGAGCTGTTGCCGACCACTGCTTTTCTGAATCTGAATTTCACCCGGCTTGCCATTGGCCAACACGTGCACCCTTAACAACACCGTGCCTTCCCAGCCGCGACGCTGGGCCAGCGACGGATATTCCGGCGCCGGGTTCTTCAAATACGCGGCGTTGGCCGAGGCCGGTGTCACTGGCGCGGGAGCCGGTGGGGCGGGCGGTGCCGGGGCGGCAACCGGAGCGGCCGGTTGCGGCGGCGCGGGCGGTTGTTCAACAGCTTTGGGCGCCGGTTTCGGCACCGGTTTGGCCACCGGTTTCGGCTTGGGTTTGGGAATCGGTTTGGGTGGCGGAGGCTTCACCGCCAACTCGTCTTCAACCGGCGGCGGTGGCTCAACGACCGGTGCCGGTGGCGGCGGTTCGACCACTGGTGGCGCGGGTGGCGCCGGCCGCGAAAACTCGATGGTCATCGGCGGAATTTCCGGCGGCACGATCGGCAACGCCGGCGTCGGATGCTGGTTGATCCAGTAGATCACCGCACCGTGCACCAGCAGCGCCAGCACGCCGAGCAGAATGGTTTCACGGCGGCTCAGAATGCCCTTGGGCGCACGCTGCAAACGCAACTGCCCCAGCGGCACACGATGCGGCCGGCCGAGATCGACCAATTCGCCACTCGGCGTCTGACGCCACAGCAATTCCTGTGCGCTGGCGGCGGTCTGGACATTGCCCATTGATTCACTCCCTGCGGTCTCTTTGCGAAGTACCCGACCGGTCGCCGCAAACATCCCCCGGGCGACCGGTCGTTGGGTGAATCATTGGAGCAATCGCTTATCTCCGAAAGTAACTTTTATCGATGTGTTTAGATTTTTTACGAATATCAGTTTTCGCAGATTGTCGCGAAGCCACGGCCTGCAAGGCCTGGGGCCGAGGGCTGAATTTACAATGCTTTTCAAGCATGAAAAATATTCGGCGAAGGCATGCGAAACCCGCTCATTTCGCGCTTCTTCAGCGGTTTTGCCGGATGAATTCCAGGCCATTCAACCCGGTGTTGCCCATCATGTCCGCCGCGCTGCCCATTGCCCGCAAGCGTGTGTAGGCCTGATCGGGCGAGAACATCACCCAGGCTTGCGCCGTGCCATCGGCCGTCAGCGTATTGAAAGAGATAGCGACCGGGCCTGTTGAAAAGCCATGCCTGAAATGAAAATTGCCAAATGTGATCGGGTAATCGGTGCCGGACACGGACAATGTACCGGTGAAACTGCCGGTGCGGTCATCGCCCTCGGTCAGGGTCAAGGTTGTATCTGAAGGTTCATGACGATAAACGCCATTGATCGTGGACATGTGCAGCATCCTTGCTTGTGTTTGAGAAGAAATCTGGCGCTGGCTGCGCCTCATGCGTGGCGAACGAAGTCGCCCGGCAGGCTGCTGACCACGCCGTCATAAGTAACGCGCACGCAGTGCCCCTGCAATTCATGAGTGCCGCGACTTGGCGAGAACAGGGTCAGGGCGAAATAACCGTGATCCTGGTTATTGGCAATCAGCGTGACCACGGTTGGCGGCTGGTAGCCGTTGAGGCTGGCATAACGGCCATTGACGATGCCGTAGTTGATGCCTTGGTAATGCAACGTGCCGGCGAAGACCCCGGTGCGGTCATCGGAATCGACAATGGTCAGAGAGGGCCCATCGAGGGTGTTGGAATAAAGCGCGTTTTGCATGTAAGCGTCCTGCTCGAATGATTGAGTTCACCGCGAGCTTAGAATCAGACGCCAGCAAACGCTGTCATCCACAGGAAGCACAACCAACATGAAAATGACTTATTTCATGTAAGAAAAAAGCCGCCAGGCTAAATAGCATGACGGCTTTTTTGTGACACAAAATTACTGCTTAACAAACTCTCCAGCCAGATTAACAACATCACCATCAAAGTTGGTGCGCGAACCCGCAGCACGAACTTTCGAATAGTTGTGATCCGGCGAGAACAGCGCCCAGGATTGATAACCTGTGCCGTCATTCAGAGCCGCGAAGGTGATGATCGTAGGCTGCCCGGTGCTGTTCTGGAAATGGTAATGCCCGTAGGTGATGTCGTAGTTCACGCCGTTCTGGTTCAACTTGCCGCTGAAGGTGCCGTTGGAGTCGTTGCCATCGGTAATCGTCAGTTTGGCGCCAGCGTTAGCGTTTACATAAGTTCCATTAATGCTCGACATAACGTGATTTCCTTTATCGTTGGATAAGTGTCTTCCGATGAGAGCAAGTTCCCTCCTGGAAACTCACGACACTCAGGATGGTTGGCCATTCACTTATTGTCCACGCGACTTTTCAACGAAATTGCAATAAGCAGTATTCAAACCGCACATAACTTATCGCCATTCATTCGAGCATTAATTCCTTTTCAACTAACGACTGGCACTGGTCTGCTGCACTGCCGATGTCGGGGCAATCACGGCGGTCTCGGAGCGCGGCGTACCCTTCGGCACCCAGTCGTAACTCACGGGCAACGCCCGATAGACCCAGTTGCTGATCGCGTCGCTGCCCGGTGCTTTACCCAGATAAGGACTGACGTATTCCCAGACGTTTTCGCCGCCGGCCGTGACCTGGAAAAAGCGCCCGTTCATGCCTTCGTCGATCAGCGTATTGCCGTTGGGCAAACGTCGCGCGCTGCTGATGAACGAGCTATAGAACGCCCACCCCGGCTGCTTCGAATTCGCCGCGCTGTACTGCCAGACGATTTCATTTTTCTGCGGGTCGATTTCCAGCACTCGCGAGCCGGAAATCAGCCCGAGGGTGACGTTCGGATACCCCGCCGAACCCTGGTTGTCGAACACCAGCAGGTTGCCCGCACCGGGCAGCCCGACAGGGATGATGTGCGCGTCGTGCTGGCCGACAAATTGATCCACCGGACGCGGCAGTTTCTGCGCGGTTTTCGGGTTGATCAGCGGCAGGTTCGGGCCGAGGCGCCAGACCACTTTGCCGCTGTGTTTGTCGATGATTGCGATGAAGTTGGCGTTGCGCGAATCGAGCAACAGGTTGTCTGGATTGAAGCGCTTGTCCCCGGCATCGAACCACTTGTTCGGCCCGACCACGCTGAGGTTGTTGATGTGCAGGTAATCCGGGTTGTCGCTGGCGCGCACCAGCTTCAGTTGCTCCTGGGTGAAGCCGAATTCGTTCAGGTGTTCCGAGGCCAGCCACTGCCATTTCACCTGCCCGTCGGGGCTGACTTCATAGATCGCATCGTCGATCACCTCTGGGACTTTGAAGCCTTTGACCTTATGCACCTTGTTCGCCAGCACCACGGTGTTGCCGTTGCTCAGGCGCCGCTGATCATGGTGTTGCTGCGCTGCGCCGCCGGGCGCCTTGTCGCCCCACTGCCACACCACTTTGCCGTTCCAGTCCAGCTCGCCGACGCTCTGATTGCCCAGGCCGTTACCGGCGGAGCCGAGCTTGCCCGGATCCTTGTCGCTCAGTTGCAACAGCACATGCCCGCGCTCGCCGCCGACCAGTTGCGGGTCGATGATCGCCGACGGAAACCCCGCCTGCGGCCAGGTTTTCACCTCGTTGCCGTTCATGTCGATCAGGTGCGTCTGCTTGTCGGCACCACTGAAAATCACGTATTGGTTGAACGCCTTGTTCGGGTCGTAGCGGGTGACGCCGGTCGGGTACACGCTGGGTGCGGCGAACACCGAGGTACTCAACGCTGCGCCGGATAACAACAGCGCTAAAGCGGTTTTGCCTGGCAACATGATGCAGCTCCTTGAATGACAGATCAGAAGTCGTAGCGACCGGTAACGCCGAGGGTGCGCGGCGTACCGAGCAGGCCTTCATAACCGCCGTTGCCGCCGGTCCACAGGGTCGTGTAGTAGGTCTTGTCGAAGGCGTTTTTCAGCCACAGCGAAACGTCCCACTGGCCCTGATTGAAATCGCCGCGCAGACCGGTGGACAGGTTGACCACCGCGTAGCTCGGGATCTGCCCGTAGTCGGAATCCTCGACCGTGCCCACCGCTTTCGAACGGAACGCGTAGCTGGCGGTGACGTAGGGTTCGAAGCCGTTGGCCAGATTCCATTTGTATTCGCCATTGGCATTGCCGATCCATTTCGACGCGCCGACCACTTGATGGCCGCTGAGGTCGCAGGACGCCGGTGCGCCCGGTGCCTGGCTGACTTCCGGCGGGCATGGCGCATCTTTGTACGAGAGGTAGCTGACGTCGTTGTACGAGCCGTTGAAGTTCAGCGTCAGGCCGCGCAACGGGATCACGGTGCTTTCGAATTCGACGCCGCGCGAGCGCACCGAGCCGGCGTTGGTCAGGTATTGCACGCGGTTGACGTCGTCGTAGGCGTTGGTCTGATAGGCGTTGACCTGAGTCCAGAAAACGTTGGCGTTGAGTTGCAGACGCCGATCCCACAGGGTGCTTTTAAAACCGAGTTCGGCGTTGTTGGCGCGCTCGGTGCCGATCAGCAGCGAGTCGGCGCCGGCGGTTGGCGCCGAACCCACCGCAAGGTTCACCCCACCGGATTTTTCCCCGTGGGACAGCGTGGCGTAACCGAGCAGATCATCGGTGATGCGATAGCTGAGGTTAAGCAACCCGGAGGGGCTTGAGCTGTACTGATTGAGATCGCCGGAATCGTAGGCGCCAGTGCGTCCGCGGCGTGCCGTGGCCGCTGCGCCGGTGACAATGGCGCCACCGACCGGAGCATTGCGAGTGACCCAGGCGTTCTTCTCTTCATAGGTGCCACGCACCCCGGCGGTGAAGTCCAGGCGCTCGGTGAGGTGCCAGGTGCCTTGGGCGAACAGGGCGAAACTGTCGGTCTTGATGTGGCCGTTGCCGACGCTGCCGACGTTGGCCAGGGCACCGCGTGGCGTGCCGTTCCAGATGTCGGCCTGCGGGCCGTAATAGGCGAAAGATTTGTTGTCCAGATCCGAGCCGAAGTAGTACGCGCCCACCACGTAATCGAAGAACTCGCCCTTGGGCGAGGCCAGGCGGAATTCCTGCGAGTACTGTTTGTCTTCGACCGAAACCCCGGCGTTGTAAGTCGCCGCAACGTTGAGACCGTCGTCGTTGGCCGGGGTGAAATTCCAGAAGCGATAGGAGCTGATCGAGGTCAGGGTGAAATCGCTCGGCAGCGTCCAGTTGGCCTCCACCGACGTGCCACCCTGATGCACGGTGACGTGCTGGTCGTTGTCCAGATTGACCTTGCGGTGCGAGCCGTTGACCAGCGTCGCACCGGCCGCATTGGCCCGCGATTGATAGAGGTTGACGCCATTGATGGTCGGCCCGGTGTTGTACAGCACGCGGGTGCCGGCGCTGGAGTCCTCTTCGTTGTAATCGCCGATCCAGCGCAGATTGAAATCTTCGTTGGGCTTGAACAGCAACTGCGCGCGGAAGCCATCGCGCGAGCCTCCGTTCAGGTCATGGCCGTTGTATTCGTTCTTTATATCGCCGTCGCTGCGGGTGCGATAGGCCGAAAAGCGCCCGGCCAGTTCATCGTTGATCGGCCCGGAAATCGTGCCCTTGGTCTGGAAGTAGCCGTCCTCGCCGAACGAGGTTTCGATGCTGCGTTCAGGAGTGAACGTCGGTGCGCGGGTGCTGATGTTGATCACCCCGGCGGTGGTGTTCTTGCCGAACAGCGTGCCCTGCGGCCCGCGCAGGACTTCAAGCTGTTCGATGTCCATCAGGTCAAACACCGCCATCCCCGGACGGCCCAGATACACGTTGTCGATGTACAGACCGACGCTGCCTTCCAGGCCGTCGCTGGCCGGGTTGTTGCCCAGGCCACGAATCGACACGCTGGACTGGCGCGCGTGCATGTAGGCGACGTTGACGCTCGGCACCAGTTGCTGCAAATCCTGAATCCGGTAGACCCGCTGGGTTTCCAGGGTCTGGCCGCTGACCACGCTCATCGGCGTCGGCACATCTTGCGAACTTTCCTCGCGACGGCGGGTGGTAACGGTCACGGTTTCCAGCTGCGAGCTGTTGGCCGCGGGTTTACCGGCGGGAGCTGGCGGCGGGGTCTCGGCGTCGGCGGCGTAGCTGTGAGTCCAGCTGGCACTCCCCGCCAGCAACAGGGCCAGAGGCAGGCGTTTGAGCCGTCGTGGCGTTAAGGGTGACGCAAGGTTCAACGGACTCATGGCGCGGCTCCTGGTCAAAAAACACACAGACATCTTCAGCGCTGCATATTCTTTTCAGTTATTTATTTATGGATTTACAAATATTTACTGCATAAGAGATTGCCTTTATAAGGAGTCGACCTAATGCATATCCAATGCATTTACCGGATATTTTTTATGTGAAAAATGCATATCGACTTGCGCCAACTTCGACACTTCATCGCCCTCGCCGAACAACGCAGCTTCGTCGCCGGCGCGCAGGCGGTGAACCTGTCGCAGTCGGCGTTCAGCCGCAGCATTCAGGCGCTGGAACACAGCGTCGGCTGTCAGCTGGTCGATCGCGGGCGCAAGGATCTGCCGCCGACCAAGCAGGGTCAGGTGCTGCTCGAACATGCACGGCGACTGGTCAGCGGCGCGCAGCAGATGGCCAACGAGATCAGTCAGTTCAATGGGCTGGAGGCGGGCGAGCTGCGCTTCGGTTGCGGCCCGGCACCGGCGGCCGGATTGATCCCGCGCGCGATCGGCGCATTCATCGGCCGCTATCCGAAAGCGCGGGTGCAATTTCAGGTCGATGACTGGCAGAGCCTGAGCAAACGCCTGCTCAGTGAGGAATTCGAATTCTTCGTCGCCGACACTCGACACTTCGAGGCCGATCCGGATTACCTGACGTACCGCTTGCGGCCGCGCAAATGGCATTTCTGTTGCCGTGCCGGGCATCCGCTGGCCGCTCTTGAACGGGTCACAGCCGAGCAATTGATGAGCTATCCACTGGCGGTGAGCATTCGTCCGCCGAACCTGCGCAAGGTCATCGTCGACCTCAGCGGCCGCCCGGACTTCACCCCCAATGTCGAATGCGAAAACAGCTCGAGCATGCTCAGCGTGGTGCTGCGTTCGGATGCGATCGGCATTGTCGGGGCGTATTCCGATTCGTTGCATCAGGCCAAGGGTGAGCTGGTGTGTTTGCGGATCGACGGCCTGGCGGATGATCTGGAGGAACTGTATACGCGCTACGGGATTGTCAGTCGTGCGGGGTATCGGTTGTCGCCGTTGGCCGAGGCGATGATTGAGCAGATCAAGGCGATTGATGCGGTGGATGATGAGGTGTGTTCGCTGGAGAATTTTGCCGTCTGAGCCACTGCCTTCGCGAGCAAGCCCGCTCCCACATTTGGAATGCGTACTCCTGTGGGAGCGGGCTTGCTCGCGAAGGCGTCGCCACTCACACCGATGCATCCACTGCATAAAACCCATTCCCCAAATGCACTTGCCGAACACCCCTGCCGAAAGCGACAACCCTCGCCTGTCCTTCTGACCGGTGAACCCCATGCCCAACCCGCAAAACCCTGTGCGCAACGTCCTGTACATCATGTGCGATCAGCTGCGCCGCGATTACCTGTCCTGTTACGGTCATCCGCATCTGCACACGCCGAACATCGATCGCCTGGCCGCCGCTGGCGTGCGCTTCAGCCGTGCCTACACCCAGGGCACGATCTGCGGCCCGTCGCGGATGTCGGCCTATACCGGACGCTACGTCAGCAGCCATCAGGTCGCATGGAACGCTGTGCCGTTGCCGCTGGAAGAACTGACGATCGGCGACTACCTGCGCCCCCACGGCATCCGCACCGCGCTGGTCGGCAAGACCCACGCCACGGCCAATGTCGACGCCTTGCAGCGTCTGGCGATCAACCCGGACAGCGCGCAGGCCGAAGTGCTCAACGAGGTCGGTTTCGAGCCGTACTTCCGCCACGACGGAATCTTCCCCAACGACCCGCTGTTCGACGACAAACGCGAATCCGCACCCTACACCCATTACCTGCGCGAGCAGGGCTTCGACGGGCGCAATCCCTGGCACGACTGGGCCAACGCCGCCGAAGGCGAGAACGGCGAAATCCTCAGCGGCTGGCACATGCGTCATGCGCATTTGCCAGCGCGAATTCCCGTGCAGTTCTCAGAGACTGTCTACACTACAAATCGAGCCATCGACTTCATCACCGAGCAAGGTGAGAAATCCTGGTGTTTACACCTCTCCTACATCAAACCGCATTGGCCCTACATCGTACCGGCGCCATACCACGCCTTGTACAGTACGAAATCGATTCTCGAAGCGGTCCGCGCGACGCCCTCCGAAGCCAGCAAACACCCCGTATACACGGCGTTTCGCCAGCATGAGGAAAGCCTCAACTTCTCCCGGGACTCAGTACGATTGAATGTAATCCCCACTTACATGGGCCTGATCAAGCAGGTGGATGACCAACTCGGGCGGCTATTCGATTTTCTGCAGAGCAACGGTCGTTGGGATGACACCTTGATCGTGTTCACCAGCGATCACGGCGACTTTCTCGGCGACCACTGGCTGGGCGAGAAGGAGTTTTTGCTGGAACAGGCAGTGGGCGTGCCCCTGATCGTGCGCGACCCGCGCGCCGCGGCGGACATCACTCGGGGCACGGTGGATAAGCGGCTGGCAGAAACCATCGACGCATTGCCGACATTTCTGCAGGCACTGGGCTTGCCGAAAGCCGAGCATCGGCTGGAAGGACGCTCGCTGATCCCGCTTTTACACGGAGAAAATCCCGACTGGCGCCGCTACGCCATCAGCGAATACGACTACGCCTTTCAGGCCCCGGCACGCGAGCGACTTGGCCAGCCGATCGACCGCTGCCGCATGACCATGGTGCGCAGCGAGCGCTGGAAATACCTGGCGTACGACGGCTTCCGGCCGCAGTTGTTTGATCTGCTGAATGATCCGCAGGAGTTGCGCGATCTGGGTGATGATCCTGATTACGCTGCAGTGCGCGAGGAGCATGCGGGATATCTGTTCGAGTGGGTACGCGGCTTGAAGCGGCGGACCACGATCAGTCATCAGGAGATCGATCTGCGCGGGCAGCGGTTTCGCTATGGCGAGCCGGAGACCGAGAAAGTCGTGCAGATTGGAGTTTGGTGAAAGAGCTTCGCGAGCAAGCCCGCTCCCACAGGGTTCTGTGTCGTTCACATCCACTGTGTTCAACACATTTCCACTGTGGGAGCGGGCTTGCTCGCGAAGAGGCCCGATCAGACGCCGACGAGCTCGGCACCTTTGATGGTTTGACTACGCTGCCCCGAAGCCCCAACCGGCACTTCACCCTTGAGCGTCACCCGCCGCACGATACGATCCTGAGTGCCGTAATCATCAATCGCATAATGCTGAGTCGAACGGTTATCCCAGATCGCCACATCACCGGCCTTCCAGCGCCAGCGCACGGTGTTTTCCTGACGAATCACATGGCTCTGCAACAGGCCGAACAGGTGCGCCGAATCGGCTTGCGAATACCCCTTGATGCGTTTGACGAAGTGCCCCAGCAGCAAGCTTTTCTCGCCGCTGATCGGATGCACACGCACCACCGGATGCTCGGTCTCGTAGACGGTCGAGGTGAAGACCTTGCGGTAGCGCTCCAACTTCTCCGCCGACACGTCTGGCTTGGCCCCGGCGTAGTCGTATTCGTTGCTGTGTACGGCGACCAGTTTGTCCGCCAGCTCGCGCAGTTCGCTCGGCAGTTCGTTGTACGCGGTCGCGGTGTTGGCCCACAGGGTGTCGCCACCGAAGGCCGGCGCCACCACCGAGCGCAGGATCGAGGCTTTCGGGTAGGCGTCGACGAAGGTCACGTCGGTGTGCCAGGAGTTGGCGCGCTGGCCCTCGGCCCCGTCCAGTTCCAGCAGATAGCGTGTGCCCTCGCGCACCGGTACGGTCGGATGTGCCACCGGCTCGCCGAGCAGATGGGCGAAGGCTTCCTGGCGCTGATCGTCGAGCTGGGTCTGCTCGCGGAAGAACACCACCTTGTACTGGATCAGCGCCTGCTGAATGGCTTCGACGGTGGCGGCGTCCAGTTCTCCGGACAGGTGCACACCACGGATCTCGGCGCCGATACGGCCGGCCACCGGATGGATTTCCAGCGCGTGGACAGCAGGTTTTACAGCGAGTGCGGCATTGCTCATGGGTAGACCCTCATCGACTGCTTGCGGTTAGGCGGCAGCGAAACATCGCTCTATCTATATTCCATTTACATCTAATAGATATTCACATGCTTCGTTGACGGAATAAGAGCTTGCATTTAAAACCTCAAGCAACCCTCGTCGCAAATGCCTTCGAGCTATTTTTAGGATGCCGGAAAAGCATATGGATCTTCGCCAGTTGCGCTACTTCATCGCCCTCAACGAACACCGCAGTTTTGTCCGTGCGGCAGACGCGATGGGCATCACTCAACCGGCGTTCAGCCGCAGCATTCAAGGGCTGGAGCAAGAGTTCGGCTGCGTGCTGGTGGATCGCGGCAACAAGGATCTGCGCCCGACGCCCGAAGGCCAGGTGGTGCTGCAACACGCCCTGACCCTGGTGCAAGGCGCGGCGCTCCTCAGCGCGGAAGTGACGCAGATGACCAAGCTTGATGCCGGGGAACTGCACTTCGGCTGCGGCCCGGCCCCGGCGGTGAAACTGGTGCCGGATGCGGTGGCGCAATTCATCAACGCGCACCCGAAAGTGCGCACCTGTTTTCAGGTGGATAACTGGGAAAAACTCAGCCGCGCGCTGAGCCGTGAAGAGATCGAATTCTTCATCGCCGACATCCGCCACTTCGAAGCCGACCCGAACTTCCAGACCCAGGCCCTGACGCCCAAGCGCGGGGTGTTTTTCTGCCGTCCCGGGCACCCGCTGCTGACCAAGGAGAGCCTGTCGACCAACGACATGTTCGACTACCCGCTGGCGACCACATTGATCCCGCCGGGGATTCGCAAACTGCTGGCGAACCTCAGCGGCCGGATCGATTTTTCGCCGACCATCGAGACCGAGCACTTCCCGGCGCTGGTGAAAGTGGTGCTGCAATCAAATGCCATCGGCATCGGTACGGAAGAGGCGTTTTACGAGGACATTGCTCAGGGTTCACTGGCGCTGCTGCACTGGCGTAACCTGCCGCAGAATCTGGAGAGCATGAACGCGCGCTGCGGGATTGTCAGTCGTACCGGGTTTCGTTTGTCGCCGGCAGCAAGAGCGATGATCGAGACATTGGTGGCGGTGGATAAGCAGGAAGTCAGCGTCGCGGTTTGAGGACGGCTTCGCGAGCAAGCCCGCTCCCATAGGGGATTGTGGTGAACACAGTTTTGTATTCACGCCGATCCACTGTGGGAGCGGGCTTGCTCGCGAAAAGGCCCGTCCAGACACTGGAGATTCAGAGCTTGGCCGCCGCCAATTCAGGCGCTACCCAATCACTGACCTTGAACGGCTTGCGAATCAGCTTCTGCTGCGCCGCCAGGTCCACCGAATCCTGCAACTTGCCGAGGAACACCGGGTCCAGCGTCGACGGGAACACTTCGCTGAGTTTCTGATCCGCCAGATCCTGGGTCAGGATCACCGGTGGATAACTCGCCAGCCCCGACACCAGTTGCACATAAGCGTCCTTGTTGCTGTCCCGAGTCAGCCACTCAACCGCCTGCTGCTGCGCCTTGAGCAGTTTCGCCACGACCTCCGGGTGCCCGTCGACGAACTTGCCGGTGCCGACCAGCACTGACTGCACACTGCCGGCGCCACCCAGATCCTTGGTATTGAGCGGCAATTCAGCCAGCCCCTTGGCTTGCAGTGCCGTCAGCCCTGAGCTGCCCCACGACGCGTCGATCTGTTTCGCCGCCAAGGCCGCGACCGCGCCGCTGAAGTCGAGATTGATCACTTTCAGGTCCTTCTCGCTCAAGCCCTGACTGGCCAGCGCCGCATCAAACGACAGCTGCGTGGCGGTGCCACGGAAGATCGCCACGCGCTTGCCTTTCAGATCCTGCAGGGTCTTGATCCCCGACCCCGGCACCACGCCCAGATACTGTTTCACCCCGCGCGCACTGGCGCTGAGCAAACGTGTGTCGAGGCCATTGGATTTGCCGATGATCGCCGCGAGGTCGCCCAGATACGCCAGATCGACCTGACCATTGGCAAACGCCTCATTGATCACCGGCCCGGCGCCCTTGAAGAAGCTCCACTGAATCTTGATGCCCTGATCGGCGAAGGCTTTTTCGAAGATCTGCTGGTCACGCAGCACGTCCACCACACCGCCGCCGCTGTGCTGGGTGCCGGCGCTCAGGTCAGGCACGGCGATCCTGATTTCCTTGAGTTCGTCAGCCTGCGCGTTAAACGCCAGCAGGCCCGCCAGTGCCGTAATGGCAAACAGACTGAAGACTCGTTTGAAGGGAAGGTTCATGGGTACGGCTCCTAGATCACGACAGGCGTTGAGGAGCCGAAAGTAGGCCGAAGCAAGACCTTCGCTTAAATACTATAAATGCACATTTTTATAGCCTTTAGCGCTAAGCGTGAAATCACGCAGGCTGCAGCGGCGTATGCATTAACAGCATCGAAAATATTCTTCGAATGCATTGGATGCGCGTCGCGCTGCAAGCCTTAAATAGTCTGGCTTATCTCTCAATAGAATTGATTTGAATTTTTATAGATCGATTTTGCATACACCGCTAGCCAATTGTGGGAGCGGGCTTGCTCGCGAAGAGGCCGTGTCATTCACCATCATCGGTGCCTGACACTCCGTCTTCGTGAGCAAGCCCACTCCCACACAGGCACAGCGGTTCGCCATGCAACCCGACAACGGAGGTCACCCATGGCCCGTGATTCCCTGCTCAGCCTGCCGCTGCCCGCGCCACCTCTGAAAAGCCGGCGCGCGTGGCCGAGCCTCAACCAACGTCTGTTGCCATGGCTGTTGCCGATCAGCCTGTTCGCTCTGTGGTGGCTGGCCGCACGCAATCAATGGATGAGCGAGCAGATCCTGCCGGCGCCATCGCTGGTGTGGAACAGCGCCATCGAGCTGTCCCAGGGCGAGTTGTGGAGTCATTTGTGGATCAGCCTGCAACGTCTGCTCTGGGGCTTGCTGGCAGGGATCTCAGCTGGTGCGCTGCTGGGTGCCGCGCTGGGCTTCAGCCGGCGTCTCGAACGCCTGGTCTTCCCGACGTTCGCCGGTCTGGCACAGGTACCGACGCTGGCGTGGATTCCGCTGTTCATGGTGTTTTTCGGCATCGGCGAAGTGCTGAAACTGGTGGTGCTGATCAAGGCCATCGTGGTGCCGGTGACCCTGCACACCCTGGTCGGCGTTCGTGATGCGCAACCGAAACTGCGCGAAGCCGCCGCCGTACTGCGCCTGCCGTCGTACTTGCTGATCCGGCGTCTGGTGTTGCCTGCCGCGCTGCCGGCGTTCATGGCCGGCGTACGTCTGGCCCTGGCCGCCGGCTGGACTTCATTGCTGGCGGTGGAGCTGCTGGCGTCCAGCGAAGGCATCGGTTACCTGATGGTCTGGGCACGGCAACTGTTCATGCTCGACATCGTGTTCGTGTGCATCGTCGTCATCGGTGTGCTCGGTGTCGCGATGGATCGCGGCATCGGTTTTCTCGACCGCAAACTGGTGCACTGGCCGCACCCGGCGACTGCGGAAATCCGCCGAGGCCCACGTTATCAAGGCTGGCAACGGCTGCAACCGTGGCTGTTGCCGCTGAGCCTGATCGGCTTGTGGCAAGTGGCGAGCGATCAGCAGTGGGTCGATGTGAATATTCTGGTCAGCCCGCTGGCGGTATTGGAAACGACCAGGAACGGTCTGCTCGACGGCACGCTGATCAGCGGCATGGCCTTGAGCCTCGGTCGTACCCTTGGCGGGTTGCTGCTGGGCGGCGGACTCGGTTTCGCCCTCGGCCTGTTGCTGGGTCTGTCGCGCACCAGCGAACGGCTGCTCGGCCCGACTCTCGCCGCCATTCGCCAGATCGCGATTTTCGCCTGGGTGCCGCTGCTCACCGCGTGGTTCGGATTGGGTGAATTGGCGAAGTGGGTGTTCGTCGCCCTCGCCGCGTTTTTCCCGCTGTTCATCGCCACCCAACGCAGCGTCGCCAACCTCTCGCCACAACTCAACGAAGCCGCGCAGGTGCTGCGCCTGAGCCTCGGCCAGCGCCTGCGTCGTCTGGTGCTGCCGGGTGCGGCGCCGGGGATTTTCGCCGGGCTGCGCCTGAGTCTGATCTACGCCTGGCTCGGCACCATCGGCGCCGAATATTTCATGCCGTCCAACGGCGGCATCGGCAGCCAGATGATCGGCGCCCAACAACTGCTGCGCATGGACCTGATCATGGCCGCGATGCTTTTGGTCGGCCTCACCGGCGCCCTGCTCAACCTCATCGGCCAACGCCTGGAAATTCGCGCTACTCGCTGGAGACACGCATGAACGCACCGATTGTCAGCTTCACCCACGTAGGCAAATCCTTCGACGTCGACGGTTTCGAACTGGAGGCGATTCGCGAATTCAACCTCGACATCGCCGAGGGCGAATTTGTCGCCATCGTCGGGTCCAGCGGTTGCGGCAAATCCACCTTGCTGCGTTTGCTGGTGGGTCTGGATACGCAGTTTCGCGGGCAGATCAGCGTCGATGGCAAAGCGGTCAGCGGCATCGGCGGCGAGCGCGGCATCGTGTTTCAGGAGCATCGGCTGTTCCCGTGGCTGACGGTGGCCGACAACATCGGTCTGGGCCTGGTCAACGAGCCGCTGAGCACCGCCGAAAAGCAGCAGCGCATCAACGATTTCATCGATCTGGTCGGCCTGCACGATTTCACCCGCGCCTATCCGCACCAGCTCTCCGGCGGCATGGCCCAGCGCGTGGCGATTGCTCGCGGACTGGTCGCCAGCCCACGGATCCTGCTGCTCGACGAACCGTTCGGCGCCCTTGATGCGTTGACCCGTCAGCAGATGCAGGACGAACTACTGGCGATCCGCGACCGGGCAAAAATCACCACGATCCTCGTCACCCACGACGTCGAAGAAGCGATCTTTCTGGCCGACCGCGTGGTGGTGATGGAGCCGCGTCCGGGACGGATCAAGCAAGTGGTCGACATCGCCTTGCCGCACCCGCGTCAGCGCAGCAGTTTCGACTTCCATCAGTTGCCCGAAGAGCTGCTGCACGAACTGACCAGTGACGACCATTACCAACCGAGCCTGCCGGTCCAGATCCGCGATCTGCCGCTGTCGTTCATTGCCTGCTGAGAGGAGCTTTTCGATGCCGCAACGCCCCAACTTTCTGGTGATTCTGGCCGACGATCTCGGCTTTTCCGACATCGGCGCGTTCGGTGGCGAAATCGCCACGCCGAACCTCGATGCTCTGGCCAACAATGGCCTGCGCCTGACAGATTTCCACACCGCTCCGACCTGCTCGCCAACGCGTTCGATGCTGCTGACCGGCACCGACCACCACATCGCCGGCATCGGCACCATGGCCGAAGCGCTGACCCCGGAGCTGATCGGCAAACCGGGTTACGAAGGCTATCTCAACGACCGCGTTGTGGCCCTGCCCGAGCTGCTGCGCGAGGCCGGTTATCAAACCTTGATGAGCGGCAAATGGCACCTCGGCCTGACTGCTGAACTGGCGCCGCAGGCCCGTGGTTTCGAGCGTTCGTTTTCGTTGCTGCCGGGCGCGGCCAACCACTATGGTTTCGAGCCGACCTACGATGAACACACCCCTGGCCTGCTGAAGTCGACTCCGGCGCTGTACATCGAAGACGACACCTTTATCGATGAACTGCCCAAGGATTTCTACTCGTCGGACGCCTTCGGCGACAAGCTGCTGCAGTATCTCAAGGAGCGCGATCAGAGCCGGCCATTCTTCGCTTATCTGCCCTTCTCCGCACCGCACTGGCCGTTGCAGGCACCGGCCGAGGTGGTCGAAAAATACCGTGGCCGCTACGACGCCGGTCCCGAAGTCTTGCGTCTGGAGCGCCTGGAAAAACTCAAGGCGCTGGGCCTGATCGAGCCGGATGTCGAGCCGCATCCACTGATTCAACTGAATGCGCAATGGGCTGCGCTGAGCGCTGAGCAACGACAGATTTCCGCGCGGGCCATGGAGGTCTACGCGGCGATGGTCGAGCGCATGGACTGGAACATCGGCCGGGTGGTCGATTACCTGCGCCAGCAGGGCCAACTCGATAACACCTTCATCCTGTTCATGTCCGACAACGGAGCCGAGGGCGCACTGCTGGAGGCGTTTCCCAAGTTCGGCCCGGAACTGCTGACTTACCTCAATCAGCATTACGACAACAGCCTCGACAACATCGGCCGCGCCAATTCCTACGTCTGGTACGGGCCGAGCTGGGCGCAGGTGGCGACCGCACCGTCACGGCTGTTCAAGGCGTTCACCACCGAAGGCGGGATTCGCGTACCGGCGCTGCTGCACTATCCGCAACTGCCGATCAAAGGGCAGATCAGCCACGGCTTTGGCACGGTGATGGACATTACCCCGACCATTCTCGATCTGGCCGGCGTGCGCCATCCGGGCAAGCAATGGCACGGCAAACCGGTGGCGCCGCTGCGCGGTAAATCATGGCTGGGCTTTTTGTCTGGCGAAACGGCGCAGGTGCATGACGAGCACACCGTGACTGGCTGGGAGTTGTTTGGGCGGCGGGCAATTCGTCAGGGCTCGTGGAAAGCCGTGTGGATCCCCGGGCCGGTGGGGCCGGCGACCTGGCAGCTTTACGACCTGAGCAGCGATCCGGGTGAGATTCATGATCTGGCGTCGAGTCAGCCGGACAAGCTCAACAGCTTGATCGGGCACTGGCAGCAGTATGTGGAGGAGACCGGGGTGATTCTCAGTGCTTCGCCATTTCAGCCGGATTGAGGTTGCCTGATCCGGTGCCTTCGCGAGCAAGCCCGCTCCCACAGTTGAAATGCGTTCCCCTGTGGGAGCGGGCTTGCTCGCGAAGAGGCCCGCAAATTCACCATCAAGCCTGAGCCGTACGCGCCTCCTCCGCTACCACTTCATCCCGACGAACAAACCGGTTCGCCCGCCCAAACGTACCGAAATCATTGAAGCGCACGCCCATCTCACGCATCACCTTATGCGCCACCGGCACGGTCAGCTGCCGGATGTAAAACGGTTCTTTCACTACAAAATGATGAATCCCGTGGCTGCTGCCGAAGTTGAAGCAGAACGCCTGCAGCGGCCACAGCCACCAAGGGTTCAACACCTGACACTGCTGCAGCACATTGCCCGCCTCGATGTCGCCGTAGTAATGCATGTTCGAGCTGATGAAGTGCAGGCAAAAGGTGCGCAGCACGTTCGGGCCGATGATCACCACCGCCGCGATGTCGATCATCTGCATCACCGACAGCGTGGTCGCCGACCATTCAATCGGCGAACCCATGAGGTAGGCAATGCCATTCGCCGCATGAAAGCCGAGGAACACGTACCACGCCCCCCAATGCACCAGCGCCAGTGGCGCATAGACCTTCAGCGTGCGTTTGATGATGTTGATTTTGTGCGCCCAGGTCTTGGCCCGCAGCATGCGGATGAACGCCGACATCACGTTGTCGCCGACCATCAGCAGCCGCGCAAAACCCCACGGTTCGCCGTTGGTGATCGCGCGTTCTTCCATATCGGTTTCGGTGCCGGAGACCTTGTGGTGATTGAGGTGCAGATGGCGGCGGATCCACGGGTTGATCGTGCTCGGCCGCGCCAGCCACACCAGGCCCATCATCAGGTTGTGCGGCACGCGCTGCTTGCGGAAATACATGCTGTGGATCAGGTCGTGTTCCAGCTCATGGGTCAGGGAGGCGAAAAACGCGTTGAGCAACAGGCATACCCACCACGCCATGTGGCCAGTGATGTACAGCGTCGCCGAACCGATCATCCCGGCCAGAGCAAAGGCCAGAATCCCCGCGCCGAGGGCGTCCTGGTGCTGCAAAATCGGGTAGCGCTGACGCAACTCGACGCCCTTGGCCAGCACCACTTCGCGAATATGCGCTGATCGCTGGGCAGCATTGTGTCGCGGGGGACTTGCAGAAGTACGGTCCATGCTTCCATCCTCTGGTTATTGATGTTCGCATCCTGCCTTGCGAAAGCTTTATTGATGGTAGCCGTGAACGCCAACCTGTTGACCGGAAGCGCCAATCAGCATGAAGGAACCGACCTCTCTCGCCAGCTGGACCCGTGCCTTGCGCAAGCAGCTCGATGCGCTGGGGCTGGACAGTCTCGGCCTGTGCCAACAGGCCGGGCTCGATCCGCAGTTGATGGACGACCCGAACGCGCGTTATCCGTTGTCCGGCACCACGCGTCTGTGGCAACTGGCAGTACAGTTCAGCGGCGATCCGGCGATCGGCCTGCGAGTGTCGCGGTTCGTCAGCCCGACCACGTTCCATGCGCTGGGTTACGCGCTGGTGGCCAGCGGCAGCCTGCGTGAGGTATTCGAGCGCATCGTGCGTTATCACCCGGTGGTCAGCGATGCACTGGAACTGGAGCTGAGCCGCAGCGATGACCGCTATCTGTTTCGTCTGAAAATTCCGTCAGGCAATCCGGCGCCGGCCTTCGAAGCCATCGATGCCTTTGCCGCGATCTACGTGCGTACCTGCCGCAATCGCCTGGGTCGCGATTACGCGCCGCTGGCGGTGTACCTGCGCCGCCCGGAACCGTCCGATGCGCATCAGTGGCACAAAGTGTTCCGCGCTCCGGTGCATTTCTCCTGCGCCGAAGATCGCCTGGAGTTTGCCCTCGCCGACTTCGACAGCCACCTCGACGACGCCAACCCGGAACTGGCCGAACACAACGAAGCGGTGCTCAAGCGCACGATGGCCCAACTCCAGCCGCTGACCTGGGAGCGCAAGGTGCGCGATGCCATCGAGGAGCAACTGCCGGAAGGCGAACCCAGCGCCGAACGCATCGCCCAGGCCTTGCACCTGAGCCTGCGCAGCCTGCAACGGCACTTAGCGGATGAGGGCTGTCGCTTCGATACGCTGCTCAACGAGAGCCGCGAAAACCTCGCGCTGCTGCACCTGCGCGATCCGCAGTGTTCGTTGAGTGAAGTCAGTTACCTGCTGGGGTTTGCCGACACCAGCAGCTTCAGCCGCGCGTTCAAGCGCTGGACGGGAATGACGCCGGGGCAGTTTCGCGATCAGTTGCGCTGACCATCAGCCCTTGACCAAGCTGCGTTGCAGGCCGGATGTCCACTGTTCGATCATCGCCTCGCCTACTTCGGCAAACTCGGGGTACTTGCGGCTGTGTCTGGCCATTTCCTCGATCGCCATCTGCATGCCGTGAGCCACTTGTTGCAGTAATTCGTTGCAACGCGCCTCGGTCAGGTTGCATGCCGTACGACCGAACCGCACCAGCATCTTGTACTTGGGCCAGGCTTTTGAACCGCCCAGCAGCAGCGCCATGCTGTCGCTCTTGATATAAACCGACGTTGTGATGATGTCGTATGCCGGCGCGAGCCTGACGGATGACTGCTCTGCACAATTTTCATAAAGCACGCCGAAATTCTTCAGATGCGCATCACCGTTTTTCAGCCCCGCAGACAACGCGACAATCTTGAAAAACGCTTCCAGCGCAGAGCCCAGCAACTGCGGCGAAACGAATGCCTTGATCTGCCGTGCAGCACCTTCATAGGAACCGTCGTATTTGGCCTTCGACGGCCACCCGTTCAGTACACAGAAATCTTCGAAACCGAGGTACCCCGAATCGCTCAGGTCAAAACGCTCGATCACCAGAAATTTGCCGCGCTCGCTGAGCTCGAATTTTGGTACTTCGAGACCGCAGTGCTGCGCCGCCCGCATACAGAAATACTCATTGGTTGCCAGCTGCGGATACTCTTCGGCGCGAAAGGCCTTGACCAGATGAGTCGCGCCCCGATGGGTCAGGCGATCAATCGCGGCGGCGCTGTCACGCACCAGCACTTTGGGCTGCACGCCTGACACTCCGGAATACTGACCATAGGTCTGTAACAGGTCTTCGAACAGCCCCTGAGCACCATCGTGCACCAGCAGATCGCTGAGGGATGTTGCCGGAGGCTGATCAGTCGCCGGTGCGCTGGCAATTGCCAGACGGCCGAGCTGATGGGGGCCGACGATAGCCAACAAAGCAAAATCATCGAAGCCACGCACGGCTTTACTGAAGCGCCGCATCAACTCCTCACGTAGCGCGCCTTCGGGCAAGTTCATCTCGAAGACAGGGTGGATGCCATGTTCCCAGCCATAGCTGTCCAGGCGAGTGGGCATCGTCAGCGATACCGCATTGTCAGCGCTGGCGTCTTCGCGGTAACTGAACACGCTGTCGTCGCGAATCTGCCCGCGCCCCAGCGTCCCGACCACCTGCTCACCTACACGGATTTGCAACCTGTCCGGCGTTTCAGTCATGGAAATTCACTTTTTGCAGAGCGTCGAGGGTTGGGCGATTGGACTTCCGGGGAACGGCAACCAGCTCGTAACCGAAGCCGTTGAGTATCGCCTCAACCTTGCGCAGGCCGATTTCGGAGACCGTGTTGTTTTCGATCCCCGAGATGGTGGCGCGGCTCATGCCATATTGTTGAGCCAGTGCCTGCTGGGAGAGTTTGCGCGCCTTACGCAAACTTCTGATCACTTCGCCGATCTGTTCCATTGCGCAAACCTGCACTGTTTACGATGCATTTATAGATAAATCAATGAAATGCATCACATGTGATGCACTAGTCACCAAACTCTAGCTGAGTTTCAGAATACTTGCACGGCGCATCATTGGCTCAGGACAAAACCCAACTCAAACACTGTGCCACTCGCATCACTGCTCACCCTGACCTGCCCGCCATGCAACAGCATGATCGACTGCACGATCGCCAGCCCCAGCCCACCGGAATCCCCGGGCTGCGTCCGTGAAGGGTCGACGCGATAGAAGCGGTCGAACAGTTTGCCCAGATGTTCTGGCGCGATGACCGGGCCGTGGTTGTGGATCTGCAACCAGCATACGCCCGGCTCATCGCGGCGGCGCAGGCTGATCAGCGTGCTTTCATCGGCATGGCGCACCGCGTTGGCCAACAGATTACCGAGCGCGCGTTGCAGCAGTTGCTGGTCGGCCAGCAGTTCGCCGTGCAGCGCATTTTCCAGACGGATATTGCGGTCGTCCGCCAGCGCTTCGAAGTAATCGCACAATTCATTGCCGACCTCGTGCAATTCCAGCGTGCGCAAGTCGAGCGCACGCTCCGCCTGTTCGGCGCGGGCGAGGAACATCAGGTTCTCGGCCATGCGTTTGAGGCGTTCGAATTCTTCCATGTTCGACGCCAGCAATTCCTGATACTCCGCCGTGCTGCGCGGGTGATTCAGCGCCTGGCCGTTGCTGGCGAGCAAGGTGTGCAGCGGTGTGCGGATCTCGTGAGCCAGATCGGCAGAAAACTGCGACAGCCGCTGCACGCTGTCGTCCAGCCGCGCGAGCATGCCGTTGATCGCCTGCACCGGTTCGAGCAGTTCGGCGGGGGTGCCACTGGCGGGCAGACGCTGGTCGAGGCTGCGCAGATCAATGCCGCGCACCGCAGCGCTTAACTGGCGCAACGGTTGCAGACCACGGCGCAGCAAAACCAGGCCCAGCGCGAACGCCAGCAACGCGCCAAGCCCGACGGCCAGGTACAGGCGCAAGCGATAACTGGCGAGCATCTGTTCACGCTCAGTAAGCACCTTGCCGGCGATCACGGTGAGCGGTTCGCCGTTCGGCCCTTGGGCTTCACCGGACAACAGCGCCAGCTCGGCGCCGTCCGGCGCTTGCCAGGTCAGCACATCGCGACGCTGCGGCGTTTGCTCGCGTGCGATTGCGTTCAATGGCGGCAGCTCGCGCTGGCGCGGGTTGATCGCAATCACGTTCGAGCCATCGGCCCGCCGCACCAACAGCAGGCTGTCGAGGTTACCGAGCATGTTCTGATAGAGACGTGGCCGCGCCTGCAAGGCGCCGAGGCTGTCACTGTCGGCGAGCAAGGCGCGCACCTGCTCCAGACGGCCGAGCAACGCGAGGTCGTCGCGGTAGGCGATTTCCGAGTCGAGCGAGCGGTAGAGAAACACACCGATCGCACTCAACACCAACGCGCAAACCACAGCGAACGCCAGCGCCAGACGCCAGGCGATCGACCTAGACCGCATCGTCGGGCGCCTCCAGCTGATAGCCGACCCCGCGCACGGTATGGATCAGTTTCGGCATGTACGGGTCATCGACCTTGGCCCGCAAACGCCGCACTGCAACTTCGACCATGTTGGTGTCGCTGTCGAAATTCAGGTTCCACACCTGCGAGGCGATCAGCGTGCGCGACAGCACTTCGCCCTGACGGCTGGCGAGCAATTGCAGCAAGGCAAATTCCTTGTTGGTCAGGGCAATGCGCTGACCGCCGCGACTGACCCGACGCCGTAGCACGTCGATTTCCAGGTCGGCGATGCTGTAGGACTCGGCCTCGCGCAGCGGCCCGCGCCGCAGCAACGTGCGCACCCGCGCGAGCAATTCGGCGAAGGCGAAGGGTTTGAGCAGGTAATCATCGGCGCCCAGTTCGAGGCCGCGCACGCGGTCTTCGATGGCGTCCTTGGCGGTGAGGAACAGCACCGGCGTGGCGCCGCGCTGGCGGATCAGTTGCAGCAGCTGCCAGCCATTGAGGCCCGGCAGCATCACGTCGAGGATGATCAGGTCATATTCCTGCTGCTCGATGAAATAGCGCCCATCGAGACCATTGAGCGCCACGTCCACGGCAAAACCCGACTCGCCCAGGCCCTTGGCCAGGAAATTCGCGGTTTTGGCTTCATCTTCTACGACCAGCAAACGCATGGCACACCTCGATTGATCAGGCACACAGGCTAGGCGCCTTCGGCCCGATTGCCCATTACAAACTTGTAATCCGACTGACGGGGTTCTGACGAAGAGCGGCGGCTAAGGTGATGTCCTTCGCTTTCGGAGCCTGTTCATGACCGTCAAATACCTTGCAGCCAGCCTTGCCCTCGGCCTCAGCGTCAGTGTTTTCGCCGCCCCTGAACTGCCGCGCCACGCTGACCTCGATCTGAAAACCGCACGCCTGCTGGCCGACACCGCGCTGAGCAATTGCACCGCCACGGTATCGGTGCTCGACCGTGGCGGCAACTTGCTGGTAACCCTGCGCGGCGACGGCATCGGCCCGCACAACACCGCTGCCAGCCAGCGCAAAGCCTACACCGCGCTGTCGACGAAAACCCCGACCCGGCTGTTCGCCGAGCGCGCCCGCAGCAATCCGGAAACCGCCAACCTCAACACCCTCGATGAGCTGCTGTTGCTCGGCGGCGGGATCCCGTTGTTCGCCGCGGATGAACTGGTCGGCGCCATGGGCGTGGCCGGCTCCGGCGGCGGCGAGCAGGACGAAAACTGTGCCATCAAGGCCGCCGAAAAGGCCGGCCTGACCCTGACCCGTTCCCAATAAGGAGACTGACCATGACCACCCTGCGCATGACCTTCGCCGCACTCGGCCTGAGTGCCTTCTCCAGCCTGGCGCTGGCCGCCGGCAACCCGCTGAGCGTGCACGTGCTCAACCTGGAAAACGGCCTGCCCTCCCCGGGCGTCAACGTGACCCTGGAAAAACACGTCGGCCAGAACTGGCAGCCACTGGCTCAGGGCACCACCAACGAACAGGGGCGCATCGCCGAACTGTTCCCGGCCAAGCAGCCTTTCGAGGCGGGCGAATACCGGGTGGTGTTCAAGACCGGCGAGTATTTCGAGAAGAACAAGCGCGAGACGTTTTTCCCGGAGATTCCGGTGATTTTCCAAGTGAAGCAGACTGACCAGCACTACCACATCCCGCTGCTGCTCAGCCCTTACGGGTTCTCGACCTATCGCGGCTCGTAAAAACAACAGCGATCATATGTGGGAGCGGGCTTGCTCGCGAAAGCGATGTGTCAGTGCATGATGTGCTGGCTGACACGACGCCTTCGCG
>NZ_JASCPO010000140.1:0-15324 GCF_029960145.1 Pseudomonas sp. PS01299
CGAAAGCGGTGTGTCAGCTGAATGAATGGCGACTGACACACCGCCTTCGCGAGCAAGCCCGCTCCCACAGGGATTGTGTTTAACCCCTCACCCTCGTCGGGCCTCTTTATATGCGTATCAAAGTCCACTGCCAAAACCGCATCGGCATCCTGCGCGACATCCTCAACCTGCTGGTGGAGTACGGGATCAACGTTGCACGCGGCGAGGTCGGCGGCGAGCACGGCAATGCGATCTACCTGCACTGCCCGAATCTGATCAACATCCAGTTTCAGGCGCTGCGACCGAAGTTCGAGGCGATTGCCGGGGTGTTTGGGGTCAAGCGCGTCGGGCTGATGCCCAGCGAGCGTCGGCACATGGAGTTGAACGCGTTGCTCGGCGCGCTGGAGTTCCCGGTGCTGTCGATCGACATGGGCGGCTCGATCGTCGCCGCCAACCGCGCGGCGGCGCAGTTGCTTGGGGTGCGCGTGGACGAGGTGCCGGGGATTCCGCTGTCGCGCTATGCCGAGGATTTCGACCTGCCGGAACTGGTGCGTGCCAACAAATCGCGAATCAACGGCATGCGCGTCAAGGTCAAGGGCGACATCTTTCTCGCCGACATCGCGCCGCTGCAATCGGAGCACGACGACAGCGAAGCCATGGCCGGTGCGGTACTGACCTTGCACCGCGCCGACCGCGTCGGTGAGCGCATCTATAACGTGCGCAAACAGGAATTGCGTGGCTTCGACAGTATCTTCCAGAGCTCGAAAGTGATGGCCGCTGTCGTGCGTGAAGCGCGGCGCATGGCGCCGCTGGATGCGCCGCTATTGATCGAGGGCGAAACCGGCACCGGCAAAGAATTGCTGGCCCGTGCCTGTCACCTCGCCAGTCCGCGTGGGCAGTCGCCGCTGATGGCGCTCAACTGTGCAGGGCTGCCAGAGTCGATGGCCGAGACCGAACTGTTCGGCTACGGCCCCGGCGCGTTCGAAGGTGCGCGCGCCGAAGGCAAGCTTGGTCTGCTGGAACTGACGGCGGGCGGTACGCTGTTCCTCGATGGCGTCGGTGAAATGAGCCCGCGCTTGCAAGTGAAGTTGCTGCGCTTTCTGCAGGACGGCTGTTTCCGCCGGGTCGGCAGTGATGAAGAGGTGTATCTGGATGTGCGGGTGATCTGCGCCACTCAGGTCGACTTGTCCGAGTTGTGCGCGCGCGGCGAGTTTCGTCAGGATCTGTATCACCGCTTGAACGTGTTGTCGCTGCACATCCCGCCACTGCGCGAATGCCTCGACGGCTTGACCCCGCTGGTCGAGCACTTCCTCGATCAGGCCAGCCGCCAGATCGGTTGTTCGCTGCCGAAACTGGCGCCGGCAGCAATGGATCGCCTCAGTCATTATCACTGGCCGGGCAACGTGCGGCAGCTGGAGAACGTGCTGTTCCAGGCGGTTTCACTGTGCGAGGGCGGCACGGTCAAGGTCGAGCACATCCGCCTGCCGGATTACGGCGTGCGTCAGCCGCTTGGCGATTTCTCGCTGGAGGGCGGGCTGGACGAGATCGTCGGGCGTTTTGAAAAAGCGGTGCTGGAGAGACTGTATTCCGAGCATCCGAGCAGTCGGCAATTGGGCAAGCGGTTGGGGGTTTCGCATACCACCATCGCTAATAAGTTGCGTGAGTATGAGGTCGGTAAAGACCCCGAGAGTTAACAGCAACACTGTGGTGAAAAGAGCTTTTGTGGTGAGGGGATTCATCCCCGAAGGGTGGCGAAGCCGCCCCAAACCAGCGAATGCGGTTCGTCTGATACACCACCATGTATGGATTGGGGGCTGCTGCGCAGCCCATCGGGGATAAATCCCCTCACCACAGGTTCTTTTTCCATCTGCAACAATCGGGATTGCCGCCCAGCGGCATAACACCGCCGGTTTTTCGACTTCGATACATTTCCAATTTCCCCGCAAAACCCCGCAAGTCCTTTGTTTACCGGGCCGCAAGCCGCCAGAAAAAAGTTGGTCTGCAAATTGCTTATGGCTCAGCAGTACAGCGGTGGGCGGCAAACGTCCGGCATGCAGAGGAAAGAGTGTGGACAAGTACCTTTATGTGGCAATGACCGGCGCCAGTCAGAACGCACTGGCGCAAAAGGCCCATGCCAACAACCTGGCGAACATCTCCACCAATGGTTTTCAGCGCGACCTGGAGCAGGCGCGTTCGATGCCGGTGTTCGGTGACAGCTTTCCGGCGCGTGCGTTTGCCATGAGCGAACGGCCCGCCACCGACTTCACCGCCGGTTCGCTGGTGCAGACCGGGCGTGACCTCGACGTCGCCGTGACCGGCAACGGTTTTATTGCCGTGCAGAACCCTAACGGTGGCGAAAGCTACGTGCGCACCGGCAGCCTGAACATCGACGCCCTCGGCGTATTGCGCGCCGGCAACGGCATGCCGGTACTCGGCAATGGCGGTCCGATCGCCGTGCCGCCGGAGCAGCAGGTCGAAGTCGGTGAAGACGGCACCATCAGTATTCGTGCGATGGGCGAAGGCCCGCGCGTCATGGCGGAAGTCGACCGGATCAAACTGGTCAACCCGGACATCAAGAACCTCAACAAAGGCCTCGACGGCTCGATCTACACCAAGGATGGCCAGCCTGCGCCGGCCGATGCCAACGTCAAACTGGTGTCGGGTTTCCTTGAGTCGAGCAACGTCAACGCCGTGGAAGAAATGACCTCGGTGCTGGCCCTGGCCAAGCAGTTCGAGTTGCACGTCAAGATGATGAACACCGCCAAAGACGACGACCAGGCCATGGCTCGGGTCTTGCAGATCAGCTAATTATCAGAACGTCGCGCCGTAAAACAGGCGCACGAGGAGAATCGAATGCTTCCGGCTCTATGGGTTGCCAAAACCGGTCTGTCCGCCCAGGACACCAACCTGACCACCATTTCCAACAACCTGGCGAACGTCTCGACCACGGGTTTCAAACGTGACCGTGCCGAGTTCCAGGACCTGCTGTATCAGATCAAGCGTCAGCCAGGCGCCCAGTCGACCCAGGACAGCGAACTGCCGTCGGGTCTGCAACTGGGTACCGGTGTGCGCATCGTCGGCACCCAGAAAAACTTCACCGCCGGCAGCCTGCAAACCACCGAGCAGCCGCTGGACATGGCCATCGACGGTCGCGGTTTCTTCCAGATCCTGCAGCCGGACGGCACCACGTCCTACACCCGTGACGGTACTTTCCACCTCGACTCCAACGGTCAGATCGTCAACGCCAGCGGTTTCGCCCTGGAACCGGCCATCGTCATCCCGAACAACGCGCAGAGCTTCACTGTCGGCACCGACGGCACCGTGTCGATCACAGTGCCAGGCAACCCGGCCGCTCAGGTGATCGGCAACCTGCAAACCGCCGACTTCATCAACCCGGCCGGTCTGCAGGCAGTGGGCAACAACCTGTTCCTGGAAACCGCTGCTTCCGGCGCGCCGCAAATCGGCACCCCGGGCCTGAACGGTTTCGGTACCACGCTGCAGAACACCCTGGAAGGTTCCAACGTCAGCACCGTTGAGGAGATGGTCAACATGATCACCACTCAGCGCGCTTACGAGATGAACTCCAAGGTGATTTCCACCGCCGACCAGATGCTCTCGTTCGTAACGCAGAATCTGTAATCAAGTCTATGGGGCGGCCATGAGGTCGCCAGCAACACCGTGAGGTAGGGTCATGAAACGCTTCGTATCTGTTCTGGCATTGGGTGGGGTCGTCTCGCTCGCGGGCTGCGTCGCACCGACGCCCAAGCCCAATGACCCTTATTACGCTCCGGTGTTGCCACGCACGCCATTGCCGTCTGCGGCCAACAACGGCTCGATCTATCAGGCCGGCTTCGAGCAGAACCTGTACAGCGACCGCAAGGCATTCCGGGTCGGTGACATCATCACCATCACCCTGAACGAGAAGACTCAGGCCAGCAAAAACGCCAACTCGCAAGTGGCCAAGAACAGCAAGACCGGCATCGGCCTGACTTCGCTGTTCGGCGGCAGTGGCACCACCAACAACCCGTTGGGTGGCAATGACCTGAGCCTCGACGTCGGCTACAGCGGCGACCGCGCGACCAAGGGCGACAGCAAGGCGGCGCAGGGCAACACCCTGACCGGTTCGATCACCGTGACCGTGGCCGACGTGTTGCCCAACGGCATCATCGCCGTGCGCGGCGAGAAGTGGATGACCCTCAACACCGGCGACGAGCTGGTGCGGATCGCAGGTCTCGTGCGTGCCGATGACATCGCCACCGACAACACCGTGTCGTCGACCCGTGTCGCCGATGCGCGCATCACCTACTCGGGCACCGGTTCGTTTGCCGATGCGAGTCAGCCAGGCTGGTTCGACCGTTTCTTCCTCAGCCCGCTGTTCCCTTTCTAGGTGGCGACTTTGAATTTCAAGAGCCTCATGCTGGCTGCGGCCCTGTTGTCCGCAGCCTTTGGTGCCCACGCCGAGCGGCTGAAAGATATCGCCAGCATTTCCGGCGTGCGTTCCAACCAGTTGATCGGTTACGGCCTGGTGGTCGGGCTTAACGGCACCGGTGACCAGACGACGCAGACCCCGTTCACCCTGCAGACCTTCAACAACATGCTGTCGCAGTTCGGCATCAAGGTGCCGCCGGGATCGGGCAACGTGCAGTTGAAAAACGTCGCGGCGGTGTCGGTCAGTGCCGATCTGCCGGCGTTCGCCAAACCGGGTCAGCAGGTCGACATTACCGTTTCTTCGATCGGTAACTCCAAGAGCCTGCGCGGCGGCACCCTGTTGCTGACCCCGCTCAAGGGTATCGACGGCAACGTCTACGCCATCGCTCAGGGCAACCTGGTGGTCGGTGGTTTCGATGCCGAAGGTCGTGACGGTTCGAAAATCACCGTCAACGTTCCGTCGGCCGGTCGCATCCCGGGTGGTGCGTCGGTGGAGCGTTCGGTACCGAGCGGTTTCAACCAGGGCAACAGCCTGACGCTGAACCTCAACCGTTCCGACTTCACCACCGCCAAGCGCATCGTCGACAAGATCAACGACATGCTCGGCCCTGGCGTGGCGCAAGCCATCGACGGCGGCTCGATTCGTGTGACCGCGCCGCTCGATCCGAGCCAGCGCGTCGACTACCTGTCGATCCTCGAAAACCTTGAAGTCGATCCGGGTCAGGCGGTGGCGAAAGTCATCATCAACTCGCGCACCGGCACCATCGTCATCGGCCAGAACGTGAAAGTCTCGCCGGCCGCCGTGACCCACGGCAGCCTGACCGTGACCATCACCGAAGACCCGATCGTCAGCCAGCCGGGCCCGCTGTCCAATGGGCAGACGGCCGTCGTGCCACGTTCGCGGGTCAATGCTCAGCAGGAAGCCAAGCCGATGTTCAAGTTCGGCCCGGGCACCACCCTCGACGAGATCGTGCGGGCGGTGAACCAGGTTGGCGCGGCACCGGGTGACCTGATGGCCATTCTCGAAGCACTGAAGCAGGCCGGCGCGTTGCAAGCCGACCTGATCGTGATCTGAGGACGGCGACCATGGATATGCGCAAAGGCAGTCTGGTGGGCACGGGCGATTCGGGTTCGTACTCCGACCTCAATCGTCTGAACCAGCTCAAGGTCGGCGACAAAAACAGCGATGCGAACATGCGCAAAGTGGCGCAGGAATTCGAATCGCTGTTCCTTGGCGAAATGCTCAAGTCGATGCGTTCGGCCACTGAGGCATTGGGTAAAGACAACCCGATGAACACCCCGGCGGCCAAGCAATATCAGGAAATGTACGACCAGCAACTGGCGGTGTCGCTGTCCCGCGAGGGCGGTGGGATCGGGCTGGCCGACGTGCTGATGAAGCAGATGTCGAGGAATAAACCGCTGGCACCGGGTGAGGCTGCAGCCGCGTCCGCCGCCAAGCAAGAGGCGGCGAAAGCCGCTGCGGTGCAGACCCCGATTGCCGCCGGCACCACCGCCACCAATGGGCCGTTATCACGGCTCAATGGCGAGCGTCCGTTGTGGGCCTCGCGTTCCGGGCGTGTGGCTACTACCGAAGCCTCGCACAGCAATGACATGGCAATGATCAACAAGCGTCGTCTGGCATTGCCGCCGAAACTGGCCGATCGTTTGCTCGCCGGTCTGGTGCCGTCCGCCACGCCGACCGCCACCAATGCCTTGCCACAACGTGCCGTGACCACGGCCGCCACCGGCGCCGGCCCGCTGTACAACGGCGACTGGCTGAGCCGTGCCGAAGACGCCAAGGCGTCCGGCGGGCAGATGCAGATTTACGGTCGGGCGATGGCGCAGATTCCGCTGGCGCCGGCCAAGCGCGCCTTCAGCTCCGCCGACGAATTCGTCAACACCATGCTGCCGATGGCCAAAGAAGCCGCCGCGCGTATTGGCGTCGATCCGCGTTATCTGGTGGCGCAAGCCGCACTGGAAACCGGCTGGGGCAAATCGGTCATGCGTGCCCAGGATGGCAGCAGCAGTCACAACCTGTTCGGCATCAAGGCCAGCAGCAACTGGACCGGCGATTCGGCCCGGGCAATCACCAGCGAGTTCCGCAACGGGCAGATGGTCAAGGAGACGGCGCAGTTCCGTTCCTATGCCTCGTACAAGGACAGTTTCCACGATCTGGTGACTTTGCTGCAGACCAACAATCGCTATCAAGATGTGGTGAAGTCGGCCGATAACCCAGAACAGTTTGTACGCGAGTTGCAAAAGGCCGGTTACGCGACCGACCCGAACTACGCGACGAAGATTTCGCAGATAGCCAAGCAGATGAACAGTTTCGAAAACTACGCTGCGGCCGGCGTTTCAACGACGCCTCTATAAACACACGGTAAGGTTTGAATCATGAGTTTGCTCAATATCGGGATGTCGGGGTTGTCCGCGAGTTCTTCCTCTCTCGCGACCACAGGTAACAACATTGCCAACGTCGACACCGCCGGTTATTCACGCCAGCAAACCGTGCAGAGCACCAAGTCCTCGCAGCAGTTCGGCAACGTCTTCATCGGTACGGGGACGACCCTGGCCGATGTGCGCCGGGTCTACAACTCTTACCTCGAAAACCAGCTGCATACCGCGACCTCGCTCAATAGCGAAGCGGCTGCGTACGGTGCCCAGGCCACTGCGCTGGATGCCTCGATGTCCGATACCAACACCGGCCTGACCGGTGTGCTGCAGAAGTTCTTTACTTCGATGCAGGGCGTGGCGACCTCGGCCACTGATGACACCTCCCGTCAGTCGGTGCTGACCGGTGCGCAGGCCCTGACCAGCCGTTTCAATGCGCTGGCCAAACAGCTGAACGATCAGAACACCACGATCAATGGCAACCTGGGCGACATGACGTCCCAGGTCAACAAGCTGGCGACTTCGATTGCCAACCTGAACCAGAAGATCGGCGAGATTTCCACCAGCGGCGGCCAGCCGAACGATCTGCTCGACAGCCGTAACGAAGCGGTGCGCCAGCTCTCCGAGCTGACCGGTGCACAGGTCGTCGAGCGTGGCACCAGTTTTGACGTGTACATCGGCACCGGCCAGCCGCTGGTGATCGGCAACACCACCAACACCCTGAGCACCGTGCCGAGCAAGGACGATCCGACGCGCATGGCGATTCAGCTGGACCGCGGCTCAAGCGTGATCGATATCACGTCGGCCATGAGCGGTGGCGAAATCGGTGGCCTGCTGACCTATCGCAAAGAAGTGCTCGACCCTTCGCTCAATGAGTTGGGGCGTGTCGCGCTGGTGGTGGCCGATCAGGTCAACAGCCAACAAGCCCAGGGTATCGACAAGAACGGTGACTTCGGCGCCGCGATCTTCAACAACATCAACAGTGCCGCGCTGGTCAGCCAGCGCAGCATTGCGCAGTCGACCAATAGCGCCGGCTCGGGCAACCTCGATGTCACCATCAAGGACACCGGCAAGCTGACCACCAGCGATTATCAGGTGACCTTCACCAGCGCCACCAACTATTCGGTCAAGCGCTCCGATGGCACCGACATGGGCTCGTTCAGCACCACGACCACGCCACCGCCGGTGATCGACGGCTTCACCCTGGCCCTCAACGGCGGCGCCCTGAGCGCTGGCGACACCTTCAAGGTGACACCGACCCGTAACGCGGCAAGCACTATTCAGACGGTACTGACCGATCCGAAGAAAATCGCTGCGGCAGCACCGCTGACCGGCGTGGCCAGTGCCAACAACTCCGGTACCTACACCCAGCCGACGCTGACCGATTCGTTCAACATCTACAACCCGGCGTCGCAGACCGAGTTGCAGAATGCGCTCAAATATTCGACGCCGGTCAAATTGGTGTTTGGTGCGGTCGCCAGCGGCAGCCAGTCGTACAACATGGTTGACGCCAAGGGCAACACCATCGGTTCGGGCACCATCGTGCCGGGGCAGGCCAACACCTTGAACCTCAAGGTCGGCATGGTCGACTCCACCGGTGCTCCAGTGATGGACACCACGGTCACGCCGAACGTGCAGAAGACCTTCACCGTACAGACCACCGTGGGCGCGACGCCGAAGTCCGGCGAAACCTTCACCATCAACCTGACCGGCGCGGCGTCTTCGGATAACCGCAACGCACAGACACTGGTTGGCCTGCAGACCAAGCAGACCGTGGACACCGGCAGCGGCAGCAAGGGCATCAGCCTGACCGACGCCTACAACAAACTGGTGACCAACGTCGGTACCAAGGCTGCACAGAGCAAGTCCGACAATGACGCCACCTCGGTGATCCTCGATCAGGCCAAGGGCGCGCGTGATTCGCTGTCCCAGGTCAACCTCGATGAAGAGACCGGCAACCTGGTCAAGTATCAGCAGTACTACACAGCGTCTTCGCAGATCATCAAAGCTGCGCAGGAAACTTTCGCCACGCTGATCAACAGTCTTTAAGGAGTCGTAATTCATGCGCATTTCCACCGCCCAGTATTACGCGACGCAAGCTGCTCAATATCAGCGCAACTACAGCAAGACGGTCGCGACCGCCAACGAAGCGAGCAGCCTGCAGCGCATCAACACCGCTGCCGACGATCCGATCGGCGCCGGTCGCCTGCTCAAGCTGGGTCAGCAAAGTGCGATGCTCGACCAGTATCAGGGCAACATCGACACCACCAAGAGCTCGCTGACCGTGCAGGAGTCGACGTTGAACTCCATCACCACGGCTCTGCAGCGCGCCAAGGAAATCGGCCTGGCCGCCAACAACGGTATCGCCACCGACGACAACCGCAAGGCGTACGCGGCGGAACTGAGCCAGATCCAGCAACAAGTGCTGGGCCTGATGAACTCCAAGGATGCCAACGGCAACTACCTGTTCTCCGGTTCCAAGACCGATACCGCGCCGTACTCGCAAAACGTCGACGGCACCTACACCTATAACGGTGACCAGACCCAGATCAACCTGGGCATTGGCGACGGCATGTCGGTCGCGACCAATACCACCGGTTGGGACGCCTTCCAGCAGACCATCAACACCAGCCGCACCCAGACCACCATGACCGCTCCGGCGGTGGATGACGGTCGTGTGGTGCTGTCCAACGGTACGGTCGGCACCGCGGCGACCTACAACGCCAAGTTCACCGGCGGCCAGCCGTACACCGTCAGCTTCCTCAGCAGCACTCAGTTGAAAATCACTGATGCCCTGGGCAACGACGTGACGTCCGAGGCCAGCCAGAACGGCCTGATCAGCAACAGCAATGGTGCCAACCAGACCGTCAGCTTCCGTGGCGTCGACATGAAGTTGAACATCAACCTCAAGGCCGGCGACACCAACCCGGATGCGGTCATCGCCGGTCACAGCTTCCAGCTGTCGGCCACGCCTGATTCGTTCACCACCGCGCGCAGCCCGGGCAACCCGTCGACCGCGGTCATCACCGGCTCCAGCGTGACCAACCAGGCGGCCTACAGTGCGGCCTTCCCGTCAGGCGGCGGCGCGGTGCTGAAGTTCACCAGCGCCACCGATTTCGACCTGTACGCGGCCCCTGTGACCGCTGACAGCAAACCGGTGTCGTCGGGCACCATGGTCGGCAGCAACGCCACGGCCGCCGGTGTGACCTTCGCCATTGGCGGTACGCCGGGTGCGGGCGATCAGTTCTCGATTCAGTCCAACAACCACCAGACCCAGAACGTGCTCGACACCCTGGGGCAGATGGTCACGGCGCTGAACATGCCGGTCGATGGTGATCCGGTAGCCAAGCAGAAATTCCAGGGGGCCATGGAGTCGGCGCTGGGCAACATCGACAGCGCCTCCAACCAGATTGGCGCTGCGGTGACCTCGATCGGTGCGCGCGGTCAGTCGCTGGATGACCAGGACACCACCAACCAGAGCCTGATCCAGGCCAACACCACGACCCAGGGTTCGATCCGTGATTCGGATCCGGCCGAGGTGATGACCCGCCTGACGTTGCAGCAGACCATGCTGCAAGCCTCGCAACTGGCGTTCAGCAAGATCAGTCAGTTGGGTCTGTTCAACAAGATCTGACATTGGACGGGCGCGCAGGCGCCCGTTTGTCTCGTCCTTCAGTTAATGTTTTTTTGCGGTTTCATGGGCTCGCTTTACCGAGCGGGCTCGTACCGCCTGTGAGCCCGCCGTGAATCCACTTCCTCTCGTCAGTCTGGTCATTCCCGCCTTCAATCCGCGCTTCTTCGAGCGGACCTTGAACAGTGCGGTGAGCCAGACTTATGGCCAACTCGAAATCATCGTTTGCGACGACAGCCGCGGCAGCGAGATTGAAGCCATCGTTGCGGCGGTAGTTGAGCAGTCCGGCGTCGCCGTGCGTTACGTGCGCAATCCACGAACGTTGGGGCTGGTCGACAACCTCAAGGCTTGTCTCGAGCAGGCGCAGGGCGAGTACATCAAGTTTCTGTGCGATGACGATCTGCTCTATTCCGCGTGCATCGAGCAGCAGGCCCATGAAATGCAGCGTGCAGAAGTCAGCCTGGTGGTGGCGCAACGGCTGCTCTGGGACGCAAACGACATCATTCTGCCGGCGCGCATCGAAAACACGCCGTTGTCGCCAGTCAGTGGCTTGCTCAAGGGCGACGACGTACTGGGCATCTTTGAAAAATTCCCGGTCAACGTGCTCGGTGGCTTCAGCAATGCGCTGATGCGTCGTGCCGACGTCGTCGAGCTGTTGCCGGCATTGACCGAGGACGGCGCCTGCTTCGTCGCAACGCTGGATTTTGCCCTGTATGTCTGCCTGCTGCGGCGCGGCAATCTGGCGGTGTCCAACAGCGTACTCAGTGCCGAACGCCTCTACCCGGAGCGTCTGAGTGCACAGCAACCGATGAAGGATGCTGCGCAAGTCGAGCGCGAGTGGATTTCGCAAATGCTCAAGGCGCGCAGCGGTGAATCGGCGCCTGCGCCGGGATGGGTGCGTTATGTTCCGTTGTCCCGCGCTGATGAGTTGCCCCGGGTCTGGCAAGAGTTGCCCCTGAGTCGAACCCTGGGTACCAAGCAGAGCCGTCAGGAGTGGGGAGTCGGCGTCAACAGCTTCAGCTTCGGCGAACTGTACGCGCAGTGGCTGGCATGTCGGGTGCTCACCGAGCAGCAACGCCACTGGTTGCCGGAAACGCTTGCCAGTTGGCCCTGCCAGCCGCGCATCGTGCCGATCATCATTGACGGGCAGGGCAGTCGCGATGGCCTGGAGCGCACATTGGAGGCGCTCGCCGCGCAGGATTATCCGCCAGAGCTGATCCTGGTCCTGTCCGTTTCGTGTGCCGAGGCGCGCCTTGATGGGCGCGTGTTCCACATGCCGTTGCAGGATGACGGGCTGGAGCAGATTAATACGTTGCTGCCGCAGCTCGAAGGGGCCGACTGGTTCTATCTGTTGCAGCCAGGCGATCGCCTGGTGGCGCCGGCGTTGCTGGTCATGGCCGACCGGATCGCGCACACCCCAACCCTGACATGTCTGTACAGCGACGAAGGCAGCCTGCGCAGCGGCGAGTCGGCAGAGCCTGCGTTCAAACCGGATTTCAACCTCGACCTGATGCGCAGTTATCCCTATGTCGGGCGCGCCCTGGCATTCAAGCGCGAGCGATTTCTGGCGCTCGGCGGCTTTGCGCCGACGTTTGCCGAACTGGCACCGCATGATGCGCTGTGGCGGATGGTCGAGAACGACGGCTTGCACGTCGTGGGACACATCGCCGAAGTGTTGCTCGAGTCCAAATTCGATCTCTCCCAGTGGCTGACCGAGCCCGGTGTCGTGGCGCAAAGCCCGCGGATTCTCGAAGCGCATCTGCAACGCCTGGGGATTGCCCATGACATCCGCCGTGGCGGCAGCGAACTGCTCAACCGCGTGGATTATCAGCATGCGCGACGACCGCTGGTGTCGGTGGTGATTGTCACTCAAGACCAGACGGCTGCACTGCAGCGCTGTGTTGAAACGCTGCTGGAAAAGACCGCTTACACCGAGTACGAATTACTGTTGGTCGACAACGGCAGCGAAAGCGCCGAGGCGAGGGTGTGGCTGGACGGCATGGCGCAACTGGGCAGCGAGCGAATTCGTGTGCTGAGCTATCCGCAAAAGGGTAATGCGGCGGCCGCGCACAACTTTGCGGTCAGCCATGCGCGTGGCGAGTATGTGTTGCTGCTCAATGCTTTTGCGGTGATCACTCAGGCCGACTGGCTCGACGAACTGCTCAATCATGCGCAACGCCCGGAAGTCGGCGTAGTCGGTGCGAAGCTGTTCAACCCGGACGGTGGTGTGCTGCACGCGGGGCTGATTCTCGGTTTGAACGGCCCGGTCGGTCTGCCGTTCTATGGCCAGCCCGTGCAGTCGGACGGGTACATGTTCCGCCTGCAAGCGGTGCATGACCTGAGCGCGGTTGGCGGCGATTGCCTGATGATTCGCAAGTCGGTCTTCGAGGTTGCCGGTGGGCTCGACGAACAGGATCTGAAGCAGACGTTGAACGTCGTGGATCTGTGTTTGCGGGTCGGCCGCGAAGGCTACCTGGTGGTATTGAATCCCCACGCCATGCTCGCAGTGGGCGCACGCCCGAGCGCCGCGGCGACGACTGAAGACGAAGCGCTGTTCGCCGAGGAAAGGGAAACCTTCTACCAGCGCTGGTTGCCAACCATCGCCCGCGATCCGGCCTACAACATTAACCTGACTCTGCAGGGTGTCGGTGCCACCAACTTCAGTCTTGAGCCTGGCCTGCGAACCGGTTGGAGTGCCTTTTCCAAAGCGCAGTTGCCGAATGTGCTGGTGGTGCCGATCAACGCCTCGGCCATCGGCCATTACCGCATGAGTCAGCCGATGATCGAGTTGCAGGCGGCTAACAGAGTCGAGGGGCGCATTTGCTACGGTTTGCCGTCGATCATTGATATCGAGCGCCAGTCGCCTGATGTGATCGTGCTGCAAGGGCGCTATTCGGAACACGCCATCGATGAAATCCCGCCTCTGAAAAAATACTTCAATGCGCGGCGCATCTTCGAGCTCGATGACTACGTCATCGACGTTCCCCATCGCAATGCGCACATCCGCAACATGCCGAGCAAGCAGGACATGGAGCGTATGGTGCGACGAGCCATCGGTCTGTGTGATCGTGTGGTCGTATCGACCCAGCCCCTGGCTAACGTGCTGTCCGACATGCACCACGACATTCGTGTCGTACCGAACATGCTGTCCAAGGACTTGTGGAGCCACTTGCGCAGTCAACGCCGCACCTCGAAGAAACCACGGGTCGGTTGGGGCGGCGGGACCAGTCACCACGGTGATCTGGCGGTGATCGCCGATGTGGTGCGCGAATTGGCCAACGAAGTCGACTGGGTTTTCTTCGGCATGTGCCCGGACGATCTGCTGCCGTACATGCATGAGTTCCATGGCGTGATCGATCTGGAGGTCTACCCGGCGAAGCTGGCCAGCCTGAACCTGGACCTGGCCCTCGCGCCGCTGGAATTCCACGTCTTCAATGACTGCAAAAGCAACTTGCGGCTGCTGGAGTACGGTGCCTGCGGCTATCCGGTGATCTGCACCGACACCGAGGCCTACCGTGGTTATCTGCCATGTACCCGGATCAAGACCAACAGCACGGACGAGTGGCTACAAGCGATCCGCATGCACCTGGCCGATCCGGATGCCAGTTACCGCATGGGTGATGAATTGCGTGAGGTGGTGCTGCGTGACTACGTGTTGCGTGGCGATAACCTGCGGTATTGGGAGTATGGCTGGCTGGCGGATTGATCTGCGTTCGGCTACCGGAAAAAGGCGACCTGAAGGTCGCTTTTTTTTGTCCGTGAAATGCGTGTCTGCGTTAAATGCCGACGGATTTGCGCGCGGATTAAAGCTTTGGTTTTTCCCTGTCGATATCAACGTATTCTCGATTTATCAATGTGCTTGGCGGGGGATGATCGCCACGCAAGCAGGGGCCGGTTCATAACAAGGCAAGGAAGAAGTAATGGCAGTTATAAACGGAACAAACGGCGCGGATACGCTGACCGGTACCAGTGGGGATGATGAAATCAATGGCCTGGCCGGCAATGATCTGATCAGGGGAAGTGCCGGAGCAGACAAGATCGATGGCGGTACCGGGACTGATACGGTGGACTATTCCACATCGGCTGATGGGATCAACGTCGACATCCGCTCTAATGCTGTCGGTCTTGCGGGCATCGGCGGCGACGCTCAGGGTGACACCCTGAGCGGCATTGAAAAGGTGATCGGCACGGCGTTCAACGACACCTTCAATCTCGATACGGCCACCGCGACGTTCGAGGGCGGAGCGGGGGATGATGTCTACGTTCTCAACGGCAGTGGCGGCACGGTTATCGAACAGTCGAGTGGCGGTAACGATGAAGTACGCAGCAACTTCGCCCAGATTTACCTGAGCGCCAACGTCGAGCGTCTGACCTATACCGGAACCGGTTCATTCACCGGTTGGGGCAATGCCAGCGACAACGTCATTACAGGAGGCGTTGGCAACGACTTCCTGTATGGCGGCGCGGGTGCTGATCAGTTTATCGGTGGTGCCGGTATCGACACGGTCGGCTATACCGATAGCACTGTCGGTGTCAGCATCAACCTGAAAACCGGCGTCAATTCCGGGATCGCGGCGGGGGATACCTACACCGGCATTGAACGAATCCTCGGCTCGAACGGCAACGATACATTCGTCGCCGATAGCCGGGTATTTGCCTTTGACGGCGGTGCGGGAACGGCTGACGTGGTGGATTACTCGACGTCTGTCGAGGCGATCAATGTCGATATCCGAGCTAATGCTGTCGGTCTCGCGGGCATTGGCGGCGACGCTCAGGGTGACACCCTGAGCGGCATTGAAAAGGTGATCGGCACGGCGTTCAACGACACCTTCAATCTCGATTCGGCCACTGCGACGTTCGAGGGGGGAGCGGGGGATGATGTCTACGTTCTCAAC
>NZ_JASCPO010000141.1:0-15023 GCF_029960145.1 Pseudomonas sp. PS01299
GCGGTGTGTCATCCAACATTGATGTCGACTGACACGGCCTCTTCGCGAGCAAGCCCGCTCCCACAGGAGATCACCTACTCAGACGGTACGGTGTCCTCATCCCGGCGATGGGCGATCTGGTACAGCGCGGGCAAGATCAGCAACGTGAGAATCGTCGAGGACAGAATTCCGCCGATCACCACGGTTGCCAGCGGCCGCTGCACTTCAGCACCGGTGCCGGTTGCCAGCGCCATCGGAATAAACCCCAGCGACGCCACCAACGCGGTCATCAACACTGGCCGCAACCGCGTCAGCGCGCCGACGTTGATTGCCTCCGTCAGTGAGCGCCCTTCCTCGCGCAAATTGCGAATGAACGCGATCATCACCAAACCGTTGAGCACCGCCACCCCGGACAACGCGATAAACCCCACGCCAGCGGAAATCGACAACGGAATATCCCGCAGCCACAGCGCCATCACCCCGCCGGTCAGGGCAAACGGAATACCGGTAAACACCAGCAAGCCGTCCTTCAGATTGTTGAACATCATGAACAACAAGCCGAACACCAGAAGCAGCGCCACCGGCACGACTATCTGCAAGCGCTTGGCCGCCGATTGCAGTTGCTCGAACTGCCCGCCCCAACTGGTCCAATAACCGGCCGGCACCTGCACATCACGCTCGATCAGCGCACCCGCCTCGCTGACGAACGAGCCGATATCCCGCCCGCGCACGTTGGCGCTGACGATCACCAGGCGCTTGCCGTTTTCGCGGCTGACCTGGTTCGGCCCGAGCACCAGATCGAGGCTGGCGACGTCTTTCAGCGCGATAAACCCGATCTGATTCGCCGCACCGCTCAGCGCCGGCACCGGAATCAGCAACGCCGACAAGCCGTCGATGTCCTTGCGCATGGCATCGGACAAGCGCACCACCATGTCGAAACGCCGATCACCCTCATACAAGGTCCCAGCCTGACGCCCGCCCACTGCCACAGCGATGGTGTCCTGTACATCACCGACGTTGAGCCCGTAACGCGCCGCCTTGTCGCGGTCGATGTTGATGGTCAGCACCGGCAACCCGGTGGTCTGCTCGACTTTCACTTCAGAGGCGCCGTTGACCTTTTGCATCGCCGCCGCGATCTTCGCTGCCGTGGCGTTGAGCACGTCCATGTCATCGCCGAACACCTTCACTGCGACATCGCTGCGCACACCGGAGATCAGTTCGTTGAAGCGCAGTTGAATCGGCTGCGACAGTTCATAGTTGCTACCCGGCAACGTCGCGGCGGCTTGTTGCAACTCGGCCATCAGTGTTTCGCGGGACTTGTTCGGGTCTGGCCATTTATCCTTCGGTTTGAGCATCACGTAGCTATCAGAGATGTTCGGCGGCATCGGATCGGAGGCGATTTCCGCCGTACCGGTGCGGGCGAACACCCGTTCAACCTCCGGCACTTTGGCCAGGATCAGCGTCTCCAGCCGCTGCTGCATGTCCACCGATTGCGTCAGGCTGGTGCCCGGCACGCGCAGCGCTTGCAGGGCAAAATCCCCCTCACTGAGACTCGGCACAAACTCGCTGCCCATGCGGCTGGTGAGCACGCCGCTGAGCACGATCACGCCCAACGCCGCGCCCACGGCCACCGTGCGATGGGCCATGACCCAGGCCAGCGCCGGCGCATACACCCGACGTGCACCGCGCATCACCGCGCCCTCTTCTTCCTTGACCTTGCCGGTGACGAACAGCGCAATCGCTGCCGGCACAAAGGTCACCGACAGCAGCATCGCACCGAGCAAAGCGATGACCACGGTGAACGCCATCGGGTGGAACATTTTCCCTTCGACGCCGCTCAGGGCGAAGATCGGCAGGTACACCACCATGATGATCAACTGGCCGAAAATCAGCGGTCGGCGCGCCTCCTTCGCCGCGGCAAAGACCTCCTTGAAACGCTCGGCGCGGGTCAACAAACGGCCGTGATGCTGCTGCGCATGCGCCAGACGACGCAGGGTGTTTTCGACGATCACCACCGCGCCGTCGACGATGATCCCGAAGTCCAGCGCGCCGAGGCTCATCAGGTTGGCACTGACCTTGTTGCTGAACATCCCGGTGAAGGTGAACAGCATCGACAGCGGAATCACCATTGCCGTGATCAGCGCGGCGCGGATGTTGCCGAGGAACAGGAACAGAATCGCGATCACCAGAATCGCGCCTTCGATCAGGTTCTTTTTCACTGTGGCGATGGCTTTGTCGACCAGGTGCGTGCGGTCATAGACCGGCACGGCGATCACGCCTTGCGGCAGGGATTTATTGATCTGTTCCAGCTTGCTGGCCACCGCTTGCGAAACGGTGCGGCTGTTTTCGCCGATCAGCATGAACACCGTACCCAGCACCACTTCGCGACCGTTTTCGGTGGCCGCACCGCTGCGCAGTTCGCGGCCGATTTCCACCGTGGCGACGTTCTTCACCCGGATCGGCGTGCCGTCGACATTGGCCATGACGATGTTGGCGATGTCCTCGGTGCTCGCCACTTGCCCCGGCGCGCGGATCAGCAACTGCTCGCCGCTGCGCTCGATGTAGCCGGCGCCGACGTTGGCGTTGTTGCGCTCCAGCGCCGTGACCAGATCGGTGAGGGTGAGCTTGTACGCGGCAAGGCGTTTCGGGTCCGGCGCGATCTGATATTCCTTGGCAAAACCACCGATGGTGTTGATCTCGGCGACGCCCGGCACGTTGCGCAACTGCGGCTTGATGATCCAGTCCTGAATCACCCGCAGATCGGTCGGCGTGTAGGCGCTGCCGTCGTCCTTCAGCGCGCCCTCCTGGGCTTCCACCGTCCATAAAAAGATCTCACCGAGACCGGTGGAAATCGGCCCCATCACCGCTTCCGCGCCTTCGGGCAATTGCTCCCTGGCGATCTGCAGACGCTCGTTGACCAGTTGGCGAGCGAAAAACAGGTCGGTGCCGTCCTTGAAGATCACCGTAACCTGCGACAACCCGGAGCGCGACAGCGAACGGGTCTGCTCCAGCGCCGGCAAACCGGCCATCGCGGTTTCAATCGGGAAAGTGATGCGCTGCTCGGTTTCCAGCGGCGAGAACCCGGCGGCGCCGGTGTTGATCTGCACCTGGACGTTGGTGATGTCGGGCACGGCGTCGATCGGCAGCTTTTGATAACTGGCGACGCCGAGGCCGGCCATGAGCAGAACGGCGAGCAGCACGATGATGCGCTGCTCGATGGCAAACTGGATCAGGCGTTCGAACATGGTGACCTTCCAGAATTAATGACTGTGCTCGGCTGAGGCTTTGCCCAGCTCCGACTTGAGGACGAAGCTGCCGGCGCTGGCGACTTGCACGCCCGGTTCCAGCCCTTGGGTGACTTCGACGTGGCCGGCGGCGCGGCTGCCCAGCTCCACCGCCTGCGCCTTGAAACCGTCATCGGTGCGCACGAACACCGTGGGTTTGTCCTCGACGGTCTGGATCGCGGTTTCCGGCACGGCGACTTTGGCCTGGCGGCTCTCGGTGGCGACCCGCGCGGTGACGAACAGCCCCGGGCGCCACGAGCCTTTAGGGTTTTCCACGGTCACGCGCACGGTCGCGGTGCGGGTCTGTTCGCCGAGCAGGCTGCCGACGTACGCCACGCTGCCGGTCACTTCGGCCTTTAACTCAGGCGCGCTGACAGTCACCGGTTTGCCCACCTGCACTTTGGTCAGATCCTTGGGCGAGACACCGAACGTGACCCACACCCGCGACAGATCCGAGAGGGTGAATGCGGCAGTGGTTTCATCGACCACCTCCCCCGGTGTCAGGTGTTTTTCCACCACCACACCGTCGAACGGTGCGCGCAGTTCGTAGCGATTGCCGCCGGTGGCGACCACGCTGCCGCTGAGCACGCTGATTTTCTGTCGGGCGTTGTTCATGGCGATTTCCGCTTCTTCCAGCGCCTGCCTGGCCTGGAGGAAATCCTGCTCGGCGGAGATCTTGTCCTGCCAGAGCTTTTTTTCGCGTTCGTAGGTGGTGCGCGCCAACGCCAAGCGACGTTGCGCGGCGGCCTGTTCACTGCGCTGATCGGAGATTTGCTGACTGGCGATCACCGCCAGCAACTGGCCCTTTTTCACCGGTTGCCCGAGGTTGACCGCCACCGACTCGACCACCCCCGGCACGCGCGGCACGACGTGTGCCGTGCGGTCCTCGTCGAAGCGCACTTCGCCGGGAAACGACAAGCCGAGACTGATGCTTTGCGCCCGCACCTCGGCCAGTTGAATGCCTGCGGCGGCGATCTGCTCGGCGCTCAATTCGATGTGGCCTTGTTCGGCATGTTCGCCTTCGGCGGCAGCGCCCTCCTCGGCGTGATCGGCGTGTTCGGAGGCCTCATCAGCATGCGCGTCGATATTTGAATTGGCCGGCCACATCGAACCGAGGCCAATGCCCAGCGCCAAGGTCGCCACCGCGACCACCATCAGTTTTTTATCCATGGAAACTCCTCTGCGCCGTGCCATCGCGCAGTTGTCTGAAAAGTGAAATTCAAGGGCTGACGCTGAGGTCGCCGTAGATCCGTTCGAGGCGCACGCGGGCGTCGGTCGCCTCGCTGACGGCCTGGATGTATTGGCTGCGCGCAGCGATCAGGGTGCGTTGGGCATCGAGTACGTCGAGGAAACCGAACTTGCCCATTTCGAAACCGCGCGTGGCGCTGTCCACTGCGCTTTGTGCGGCGGGCAGGATGGTCTGGTTGAACGCGTTGACTTCGCCGTTGGCGGTCTGCCATTGCTCAAGGCTGGTCTGGACTTCGGTGCGCAAACGCAGCTCGGTGGCGTTGCGCAGATCCCGCGCCTGATCGCTGCGCCGTGCGGCGGCGAGCACGTTGCCCTGATTGCGGTTGAACAGCGGAATCGGCATCGACAGCCCGACCACGTTGACTCGCTCACGCTCGGTTTCGCTGTACTGGCTGCCGATGCTCACGGTCAGGTCGGGAATGCGCTGGGACTTTTCCAGGCCCAACGAGGCTTCGCGCTGATCGATCTGCAGCTTCGCCAGACGCAGCTCGGCAGTCTGGTTCAGACGCTCAAGCAAACGGCCGGGCGGCGGCAGCGTGGCGAGGTTCTGTGTGCCGGGTTGCACGTTGGTCGAAGTCGGCAACGGTGCGCCCATGACCTGCGCCAGTTGCTGATAGGCGTTGGCCTGATCGCGCTCGGCGCGGCTCACCTCCAGGCGCACTTCCGAGAGCTGCACTTGCGCCCGCGTGCCTTCGACCGGCGACGATTTACCGGCCTCGATCCGCCCCTGAGCAACGCGCACACCGTGCTCGGCCAGTTGCAGCGACTGGCGCGCCAGCTGCAAGCGTTGCTGCGCGGTTTGCGTGCTGTTGAACGCTTGAATCACATCGGCGCGCAAGGCATTGCGCTTGCGCTCCAGCTCGATGCCGGCGGCGTCCTGCGCACGGCTGGCGACATCGATGCGCGCGCCGCGTTTGCCGCCCAGTTCAATCGGTTGACTGAGCATCACCGTGGTGGTGCGCGAGTTGCGCCGGGTGTCTTCGGCCTCCCACGACACCTCGGGATTGGGGATCAGCCCGGCCTGCTGGCGATCGCCCTCGGCAATACCGATTTCCCATTGCGCGGCAGCGAGATCGGGGTTGCCGGCGAAGGCACTTTGCAGCGCCTGATCCAGTGTCAGGGTCGATGCGCTGGCCAGGCTGCTGCACGCCAGCAACAAGAGGCCGCTGGCGGTTTTGTTCAGGCGTGATCGCGCCGTCAGTTCGATTAAACCGGGCAATGGAGGACTTCCTTTAATTCAGGATTTTTCGATGCCGCCACGTTAGGGTTTTGAACTTATCGACAAGGTGACTGGAACATTACAAATCCGTTATCCACGGTTTGGCAAAGTTGTTTTGTTCTAGGATGCGAAGTGCAATCGGCTTTGCCGCAATACATAGAAACAAATACTCGGTAGTTAACTGCTGAACAGTACTTGTCGGAATCAAACTTACGAGAATCACGTGGTCCGCGCTGCGGCGGACTGTCGCACAGCCCCGGTTTAAAGCATTGGGTTGTTGACCCTGTAGCCGCTACAACCTTTATCGTTGCGGACATCCCCTCACCCCAGCCCTCTCCCGGGGGGAGAGGGGGCCGACCGAAGTGTCTCGGGTTTTTTATCGACCTGTTACATCAAGTCGATTATGGATTCAGTAAAGTTTTTTCACGTTGGCGTAGTTCTGAAATATCCCGCATTCAGTCCCCTCTCCCTCGGGGAGAGGGTTAGGGTGAGGGGTTGCCTTAATTAGATATCCATTAAATAAAAGTGGTGATAGATCATGCGAATCCTTGTCGTCGAGGACGAGCTTAAAGCTGCCGAATACTTGCATCAGGGTTTGACCGAAAGTGGTTATATCGTTGATCACGCCGCCACCGGTGCCGATGGATTGCATCTGGCGCAACAGCAGGCGTATGACCTGATCATTCTCGACGTGAACTTGCCGGAACTGGACGGCTGGGGCGTGCTGGAGCAACTGCGCCGCACCCACTCGACGCGGGTGATGATGCTCACCGCGCGCGGGCGGCTGGCGGACAAGATTCGTGGTCTGGATCTGGGCGCCGACGACTACCTGGTCAAGCCGTTCGAGTTTCCCGAACTGCTGGCGCGGGTGCGCACCCTGATGCGCCGCAGCGAAAACATACCGGTGCCGCAGGTGTTGAAAGTCGCCGATCTGGAGCTTGATCCGGGCCGGCATCGGGCGTTTCGGGGTGCGCAGCGCATCGACCTGACCACCAAGGAATTCGCCCTGCTGCACTTGTTGATGCGCCAGTCCGGCGAGGTGCTGACCCGTACGCAGATCATTTCGCTGGTGTGGGACATGAATTTCGACTGCGACACCAACGTGGTCGAAGTGTCGATCCGGCGCTTGCGGGCGAAGATCGATGACCCGTTCGACAACAAGCTGATCCACACCCTGCGCGGTGTCGGCTATGTGCTGGAGGCGCGAGAATGAGGCCGGCCAGCCTGTCGATGCGCCTCGGTCTGACGGTAAGTATTCTCGGCGCGCTGTTGGTTGTATTCCTGGCGATCCTCGCCTATTTCGCCCTGACCCATGAGCTGAATGCGCTGTCCCGCGACAGCCTGCAAAAGAAGATGGCGCAGGTGGAGCACAGCCTGTCGCTGTACGTCGACGCCAATGAGGTCAGTGGCAAGCCGCACATTCTGCTCGATCAGGTCATGGGCCACGACAACCTGACGCTGACGATTTATGACCGCTCGAACCTGCGTACGCCGCTGCTCAAATCCGGCTCGGGACTGAAGGATCCGCGCGCCGAATTGCGCGCAGTACGAGGCACTACCGAGCAGTTGGCCTATAGCGACAGCATCGATGACGAGGGTGCGAAGTTCCTTACCGCGTCGAAGCTGATTCGGCTCAAGGACGGCAGCAGCGTGCCGGTGCTGCTGTCGATGGACAACGCGCACGATCAGGCGCTGCTCAGCGCCTATCTGCGCTCGACGCTGATTGCCTTGCCGCTGTTGCTGGTGTTCATCGGCCTGACGGCGTGGGGCGCGGTGCAGCGTGGATTGGCGCCGCTGCGCGAGTTTCGCAAAGTGGCGGCGATGGTCTCGACGCAGGACCTGGAGCATCGGCTGTCGGTGGTGAACATGCCGCAGGAGTTGAGCGAACTGGCGCAGGGCATCAACTTCATGCTGCATCGCCTCGATGCCGGGGTGCAGCAGTTGTCACAGTTCTCCGATGACCTGGCGCATGAACTGCGCACGCCGATCAACAACCTGATGGGCAAGGCCCAGGTGACGCTGTCGCGCGAGCGCACGAGCGAGGAATACCAGGACGTTCTGGTGTCGTGCACCGAGGAGCTGGAGCGCGTGGCGCGGATTGTTTCCGACATGCTGTTTTTGGCGCAGGTCAGTCATCCGTCGGCACTGGCGCCGTTTGAATCGGTGGCGCTGGAGGAGGAAGCGGCGAAGGTCGCGGAGATGTTTTCGCTGGCGGCGCAGGACAAGCAGATTCATTTGAATGTTGTTGGCAGCGCATCGGTGTTGGGCGATCGGCTGATGATCCAGCGGGCGATTTCCAATCTGCTGTCGAATGCGCTGCGTCATTGCCCGAACGGCAAAACCATCACCTTGCTGATCGAGCAAGGCGCAACGCAGGCTTCACTGCTGGTGAGCAATCCCGGCGCCGGCATCGAGGCGCAACATCTGCCGCATCTGTTCGACCGCTTCTACCGCGTCGACAGCGCCCGCTCGCGCTCACAGGGCAGCACCGGGCTGGGGCTGGCGATCGTGCGCTCGATCATGAGCCTGCATCAGGGGGTAGCGGAGGTGAAGAGCTTGCCAGGTGTCATGACCGTGTTCCGCCTCGGTTTTCCTGCGGCGACACCCATGGCCCCATCGCTTGCAGGCAAGCTCCCACAGTGATTTGCGGGGTACTCAGGTTTTGTGACCACCACTGAAACCTGTAGGCCTTCACCTGCTCGCGATGGCGGTGGGTCCTGCAACATCTGCACTGCCTGATACTGAGCCTTCGCGAGCAAGCTCGCTCCCACAGGGACAGTAGTCATTCACAAAATGTGTGGACACCGCCAAAACCTGTGGGAGCGAGCTTGCTCGCGAAAGCGTCGGATCAGGCGATATCCATGTTGAATGTCAGAAAGCAATCGCTTGCAGGCAAGCTCCCACAGTGGTTTCGGGTGCACTCTGAATTTGTAAGCAACACAGAACCCTGTGGGAGCGTGGCTTGCTCGCGGAAGCGGTAGATCAGGCAACAAAAAAAACGGCACCTCACGGTGCCGTTTTGCTTTTCACACATCAACCATCACTTACGCGCATCCGCCCACGATTTCAGCAGTTGGTTGTAGCTCACGGTCTCGCCCTGCGGCTTCTCGTTGGCCAGTTTTGGTTTTGGTGCGCCCGGTTGGTCGAACCAGTATTGCGCGTCGCGTTCCGGGTTCATTTTCGGGGCGCATACTGCTTGCGCCTTGGAGCGTTCGAGGCGGGTCATGATTGCGTCCTGATCCTTGGCCAGGCCGTCCAGCGCCTGTTGCGGAGTCTTCTCGCCGCTGGCCGCTTCGGCGATGTGGCTCCACCACAATTGCGCCAGGCGCGGATAGTCCGGCACGTTGGTGCCGGTCGGGGTCCATTGCACGCGGGCCGGGCTGCGGTAGAACTCGACCAGGCCACCGAGTTTCGGCGCCAGATCGGTCATCGCCTGCGAGTTGATGTCCGACTCGCGGATCGGCGTCAGGCCGACGATGGTTTTCTTCAGCGACACGGTTTTCGAGGTGACGAATTGCGCGTACAGCCACGCCGCGAGTTTCTGTTTCTCAGGGGTGGATTTCATGAACGTCCACGAACCCACGTCCTGATAGCCGAGCTTCATGCCCTCCTCCCAATACGGCCCGCGCGGCGACGGTGCCATGCGCCATTTCGGCGTGCCGTCGGCGTTGACCACCGGCAGGCCCGGTTTGGTCATGTCGGCGGTGAACGCGGTGTACCAGAAGATCTGCTGGGCGATGTTGCCTTGCGACGGCACCGGGCCGGACTCGGAGAAGGTCATGCCCGCCGCTTCCGGTGGCGCGTAGGCCTTGAGCCAGTCGACGTATTTCTGCGTCGCGAACACCGCCGCCGGGCCGTTGGTGTCGCCGCCGCGGGTCACGCTGGAGCCGACCGGGTGGCAGTCCTCGACGCGAATCCCCCACTCGTCCACCGGCAAGCCGTTGGGCAGGCCCTTGTCGCCGCCACCGGCCATGGAAAACCAGGCATCGGTGAAACGCCAGCCCAGCGACGGGTCTTTCTTACCGTAGTCCATGTGTCCGTAGACGCGTTTGCCGTCGATCTCCTTGACGTCTTCGCTGAAGAATTTGGCGATGTCTTCATAGGCCGACCAGTTCACCGGCACGCCCAATTCGTAGCCGTACTTTTCCTTGAACTTGGCTTTCAGATCGGCGCGTTCGAACCAGTCGGCGCGGAACCAGTACAGGTTGGCGAACTGTTGGTCGGGCAGTTGATAGATCTTGCCGTCCGGCGCGGTAGTGAACGAGATGCCGATGAAGTCCTTGATGTCGAGGGTCGGCGAGGTGAAGTTCTTGCCTTCGTTGGCCATCAGGTCGGTGATCGATTCGGTCTTGCCGTAGCGAAAGTGCGTACCGATCAGGTCCGAGTCGTTGACCCAGCCGTCGTAGATGTTCTTGTCCGACTGCATCACCGTCTGCATTTTTTCCACCACATCGCCTTCTTGCAGCAGGTCGTGGGTGAGCTTGATCCCGGTGATTTCGGTGAAGGCCTTGGCCAGCACCTTGGACTCGTATTCGTGGGTGGTCAGGGTCTCGGAAACCACTTTGATTTCCATGCCGCGAAACGGCTCGGCGGCCTTGATGAACCACTTCAATTCTTCGAGCTGCTGATCCGCCGTCAGGGTCGACGGTTTGAACTCGCTGCCGATCCATTTTTTCGCAGCGTCTTCGTAGGCATCGGCCCAGGCAGATGCGCTCAAACCGCTGAGTGCCAGCAAGGCTGCCAATGAAATGCTATGTCGCAGCTTATTGTTTTTGTCGAACATAGAGACCTCCAGTTTGAGTTACGGAGCACGATCGCCGAGCGACTCGACTAGCCCCAGCGCATCACAACCAACAGCCACACCAGAGACAGCGCGGACGCTACCCAGATGCTCCAGTCGGTGACGCCGATTACCAGCAGATGCAGGTAGGCGCTGCCGAGAAGACCGATGAACAAGCGATCGCCACGGGTGGTGGCAATCGGCAGAAAACCGCGTCGCAGGATGCTTGGCGAGCGCAATTCCCAGGTGGTCATGCCCACCAGCAGCAGGCCGATGGCAATAAAGAACCCCGCCGTGGGGGTGGTCCAGCTCATCCATTCCATCATGCGTTCCTCAGACCCGACCGAGGGCAAAGCCCTTGGCCACGTGGTTGCGAACAAACCAGATCACCAGCATGCCCGGCAGGATGGTCAGCACCCCCGCCGCCGCCAGCACGCCCCAGTCGATGCCCGAAGCGGAAACCGTGCGCGTCATCACCGCGGCAATCGGCTTGGCGTTGACCGAAGTCAGCGTGCGCGCCAGCAGCAGTTCGACCCAGGAAAACATGAAGCAGAAAAACGCCGTCACACCGATGCCGGAGCCGATCAGCGGGATGAAAATCTTCACGAAGAACTTGGGAAAGCTGTAGCCGTCGATGTACGCGGTTTCGTCGATTTCCTTGGGCACCCCGGACATGAAACCTTCAAGAATCCACACCGCCAGCGGCACGTTGAACAGGCAGTGCGCCAAGGCCACGGCGATGTGCGTGTCGAACAGCCCAATCGACGAATACAGCTGGAAGAACGGCAACAGAAACACCGCCGGTGGCGCCATGCGGTTGGTCAGCAGCCAGAAGAACAGGTGCTTGTCGCCGAGGAAGCGATAGCGCGAAAACGCATAGGCCGCCGGCAGCGCCACACTCAGCGAGATCACCGTGTTCAGGCTGACGTAATACAGTGAATTGAGATAACCGGTGTACCAGCTCGGATCGGTGAAAATCACCTTGTAGTTGTGCCAGGTGAAATCCTGGGGGACCAGGGTCAACCCGCCGAGAATTTCGGTGTTGCTCTTGAACGACATGTTCAGCAGCCAGTAGATCGGCACCAGCAGAAACAGGATGTACACCAGCAGCGGAATCAGCTTTCTCTTGCTCATGGCCGGGCCCTCAGCGGTTGGCGTCGGAATGGGTCATGGCGGTGTAGAACAGCCACGAAACCAGCAGGATGATCAGGAAGTACACCAGCGAAAACGCCGCCGCCGGCCCCAGATCGAATTGGCCGACCGCCATCTGCGTCAGCGTCTGACTGAGGAAGGTCGTGGCATTGCCCGGCCCGCCACCGGTGAGCACAAACGGCTCGGTGTAGATCATGAAACTGTCCATGAAACGCAGCATCACCGCGATCAGCAGCACGCTTTTCAACTTCGGTAACTGAATATGGCGGAACACTGCCCACGCCGAGGCGCGGTCGATTCGCGCCGCCTGGTAATACACGTCGGGAATCGCCCGCAACCCGGAGAAACACAGCAGCGCCACCAGCGACGTCCAGTGCCAGACGTCCATCACCAGCACCGTCACCCAGGCGTCCATGGTGTTGGCCGCGTAGTTGTAACTGATGCCCAGCGCATTCAGGCTCGACCCGAGCAGACCAATGTCGGCACGCCCGAAAATCTGCCAGATGGTGCCGACCACGTTCCATGGGATCAGCAGCGGAATCGCCAGGATGATCAGCACCACTGACGACCAGCGGCCCTTGGTCGGCATGGTCAGGGCGACGGCGATACCCAACGGAATTTCGATCAGCAGCACGCAGGCCGAGTAGATGAACTGGCGCAGCAGCGAGTCATGCAGACGCGGGTCGAGCAGCACCTGCTTGTACCAGTCGGCACCGACGAAGTAGCGGCTGGACTGGTCGAAAATGTCCTGCACCGAATAGTTGACCACGGTCATCATCGGGATCACCGCACTGAACGCCACCAGCAGGAACACCGGCAACACCAGCCACCAGGCCTTGTTGTTCTGCACCTTGTTCATGGCTGCACCTCTTCATCGGCTTCAAGCAGAAACTCATCGGCATAGACCATCAGCCACTGCGCCGGAAAACTGATGTACGCCGTGCCCTGCGACACCGGTTTGTCTTCGGCCAGACGCACCTTGAGCGGCGCGCCGTCGAGGTCGAGGGTGAGGATCTTGTAGGTGCCGAGGTCTTCGACGTGAACCACCCGCGCCTGCATCGCCTCGTCAAACGGCTCGTCCCAGACATGGATGAACTCCGGGCGGATGCCGACCTTCAGATTTTTCCACTGACCATGTTCGATATGCCGTTGCAAGGCGTCGGACAACGGCAAGTGCGTCGAGGCGAAACCGACCCCGCCCGGCTGCGGCTGCACCTCGATCAGGTTCATCCCCGGGCTGCCGATGAAGTAGCCGACAAAGGTGTGAGTCGGCCGCTCGAACAATTCCCGTGGCGTGCCGAACTGCACGATCTGTCCGCCGTACATCACCGCGATCTTGTCGGCGAAGGTCGAAGCTTCGAGCTGATCGTGGGTGACGTAGACCATGGTGATGTTGAACTGCTCGTGGATCTGCTTGAGCTTGCGCCGCAGTTTCCACTTCAGGTGCGGGTCGATCACCGTCAGCGGCTCGTCGAAGAGAATCGCCGAGACGTCGTCACGCACCAGGCCACGGCCCATGGAGACTTTCTGTTTTTCGTCGGCAGTGAGGTTACGCGCCTTCTTGCTCAGCAAGTTTTGCAGGTCGAGGACTTCGGCAATTTCCTGCACCTTGCTGTGCACTTTCGCCTCGGCCATGCCCTGATTGCGCAGGGGGAAGGCCAGGTTGTCGAACACGGTCATGGTGTCGTAGACCACCGGGAACTGGAACACCTGAGCGATGTTGCGCTTCTCCGGGGTCAGGTCGTTGACCGCTTTGCCATCGAACAGCACATGCCCTTGCGAGGGGCTGAGCAGGCCGGAAATGATGTTGAGCAAGGTCGACTTGCCGCAACCCGAAGGGCCTAGCAAGGCATACGCGCCGCCCTGCTCCCAAATGTGATCCATCTCGCGGATCGCGTAATCGTCAGGCCCGCTCGGCTGCTTGCTGTAGCTGTGGGCGAGGTGCTGCAAACGGATTTCGGCCATCAGGCAACCCTCGCGACACGTTGGCCCGGTGCCTGCACCAGACGGCCCTGCGCATCGAACACGAACAGTTTGTGAGTCGGGATGTAGATGCGGATCGGCGCATCGACGTCGTATTCGTGAACCCCCGGCAGGTGCAGCACCAACAGGAAATGCTCGTTGCGCACGTGCAGGAAGGTTTCCGAGCCGCTGATCTCCGCCACTTCGACGGTAACCGCCAGCTCCAGATCGTCATCGTTGCTCGGCACCAGCGAGATATGGCTGGGGCGCACGCCAAAGCGAAACTCGCCCTCGCCTACAGGACGCAGGTCGACGTTCAGCGGAAAGTGCACGAAATTGGCGAAGCTGACTTCATTGCCGGCAATGCGCCCGGGCATCAGGTTGATCGGCGGTTCGGAGAACAGCTCGGCGGCCAACACGGTTTGCGGCTGGTGGTAGACCGAGGTCGACGGGCCGCTCTGGATCACCCGGCCTTCGTGAAGAATGGTCGTGGTGCCGCCCAGCGCCAACGCTTCGTTGGGTTCGGTGGTGGCGTAGATCGCGATGGTGTGGCGCAGTTTGAACAGCTCGCGCATTTCCTGGCGCAGTTCTTCGCGCAGCTTGTAGTCGAGGTTGACCAGCGGCTCGTCGAACAGGATCAACTCGGCGTCCTTGACCAACGCCCGGGCCATCGCCGTGCGCTGCTGCTGGCCGCCGGACAGCTCCAGCGGATAGCGCTGCAGAAACCTCTCGATGCGCAGCATCTTCGCGGTTTCCAGCACTTTGCTTTGGATGATTTCTTTGGAAACACCGGCCTGACGCAGCGGCGAGGCGATGTTCTCGAACACGGTCATGGTCGGGTAATTGATGAACTGCTGATAAACCATCGACACGTTGCGCAGGCGCACCGGGCGCTGGGTGACGTCGACGCCGTTCATCAGGATCCGGCCGCTGTCGGGCTTGTCCAGGCCTGCCATCAGGCGCATCAGGCTGGTCTTGCCGGACAGCGTGCGGCCGAGCAGAACGTTGAAAGATCCGGGTTCGAATTTCAGGCAGGCATCGTCGATCCAGGTCTGGCCCTCGACGGTGCGGCTGACGTGCTCCAGGGTGAGTGACATGGCTCGGCCTTTTTATTATTGGAGTCAAGCGACCTGTGCAGCAGAGCGACATTCGTGCCAGAAATGGCAAGTGGTTGATTTGTCGTGAAAAGGGCCGAAAACGCGGGGAATGGGCGTTCATTGCTGAACACATTTGAACAGTTGGGCGATTGACAATGAACAATAGTGAACAACACTCTATGAACGCTTTTTGCCCAAATTCTGTGAACGATGAAAATCCAATGTGGGAGCGGGCTTGCTCGCGAATGCGGTGTGTCAGTCGATGTAAATGTGTCTGATAAACCGCTTTCGCGAGCAAGCCC
>NZ_JASCPO010000142.1:0-15006 GCF_029960145.1 Pseudomonas sp. PS01299
GTAATGCTGGGTCCCTGTAGGAGCGAGCCTGCTCGCTATAGCGGTGTATCAGCCAACATCAATGTTGAGTGTAATTCCGCTATCGCGAGCAGGCTCACTCCTACAAGTGATGTGTCATGAACAACACAACAAGAGGCAAACCAATGTCCGACCTCCTCTGGCAACCCGATGCCGAGCGTATCGCCCAATCGCGCATGGATCAGTTCCGCCGCGACATCAATCAGCGCCATGGCCTGGCGCTGAACAGCTACACCGACCTACACCGCTGGAGCGTGGAACAGCGCGAAGCGTTCTGGCAGGCGATCGTCGATTTCTTCGACATCCGCTTTCACACCCAGCCCGACGCCGTCCTGCGTGAAGGCGCGCAGATGCCCAGTGCCGAATGGTTTCCCGGCGCGACCCTGAATTTTGCCGAACACTTGCTGCGCCGTCGTGACGATGCGGTCGCAGTGATTGCCGTGGCGGAAAACGGTCAGCGCGAACAGCTGACCTGGGCCGAACTGGCCGAGCACGTCGCCGGTTTTCAGGCCAGCCTGCAAGCCGCCGGTGTCGGCCTCGGCGACCGCGTGGCCGCGTGCATGCCCAACACCTGGCAGACTCTGGTGGCGATGCTCGCGACCACCAGCCTCGGGGCGATCTGGTCGTGCTCGTCGCCGGACTTCGGCACCCACGGCGTGATCGACCGTTTCGGCCAGATCGAACCCAAAGTGTTGATCACCTGCGCCGGCTACCGTTACGCCGGCAAAGACATCAACCAGACCAGCAAGATCAACGAAATCCTCGCGCAACTGCCATCGCTGCAGCAGTTGATCATCGTGCCCTACGCTCGCGCGCAGACCCGTACCGAGGATTACCAAACCCACGCCAACGTGACGTTGTGGGACGAGTTCTACCAACCCGGCGGCGAACCGCGGTTTGTCCCGGTGCTGTTCAATCACCCGTTGTACGTGTTGTATTCCAGTGGCACCACCGGCGTACCGAAATGCATCGTGCACAGTACTGGCGGCGTGTTGCTGCAGCATGCCAAGGAACACGGACTGCACGTCGATCTCGGCCCCGGTGACCGGTTGTTCTACTACACCACTTGCGGCTGGATGATGTGGAACTGGCTGGTCTCGGCCCTCGCGGTCGGCAGCGCGGTGGTGCTGTATGACGGCTCGCCGTTTCACCCGGGCCATGAGCGCTTGCTCGACCTGATCGACGACGAGCGCATCAGTGTGTTCGGCACTAGCCCCAAGTTTCTCGCGACACTGGAAAGCAGCGGTTTGAAGCCTGCGCACAGCCATGATCTGAGTAGCCTGAAGACCCTGCTGTGCACCGGCTCCGCGCTGTCGCCGCAGAGTTATGACTTCGTCTACCGCGACTTCAAGCGCGATGTGTGCCTGGCGTCGATGTCCGGCGGCACCGATGTGGTGTCGTGCTTCGTCAACGGTAATCCGCTGTCGGCGGTGCGCCGCGGCGAAATCATGGGCAAGAGCCTGGGCATGGCGGTTGAAGTGTGGAACGACGCCGGCATTGCCGTGATCGGCGAAAAAGGCGAGCTGGTCTGCACCCGGCACTTCCCGGCGATGCCCGTCGGGCTGTGGCATGACCCTGACGGCGCAAAACTGCGCAAATCCTATTTCAGCCTGTTCCCCGGTGTCTGGGCCCAGGGCGATTACGCCGAGCAATTGCCCCACGGCGGGATGCTGATCCACGGCCGCTCCGACGCCGTGCTCAACCCCGGCGGCGTGCGCATTGGCACGGCGGAAATCTATCGTCAGGTCGAGAAAGTCCCGCAGGTGCTGGACAGCGTGGCGATCGGACAGCAATGGCAGGACGATGTGCGCGTAGTGCTGTTTGTGCGTCTGCAGGATGGCGTGACGCTGGATGACCATCTGCAACAGCAGATCCGCCAGGTGATCCGCGCCAACACCACACCGCGCCACGTGCCGGCGAAGATCGTCGCGGTGACCGATATTCCGCGCACCATCAGCGGCAAGGTGGTGGAACTCGCGGTGCGCAATGTGGTGCATGGCGAGCCGGTGAAAAATACCGATGCGCTGGCCAATCCCGAGGCCTTGGAGCAGTTCCGCAATCGCCCGGAGCTGTCGGATTAGCACGCCATCCCCTTGTGGGAGCGGGCTTGCTCGCGAAAGCGGTGTGTCAGTCCCGCTGATATCGACTGATAGATTGCATTCGCGAGCAAGCCCGCTCCCACAGGGGTGAGGTGTTAATCCATCAAGCCCCAATCGCCTGATGTGGTGGGCGCAGGCAGCGGCCGCGCAATCGCCTGGAGCTGTCGGACTGATCCCTCATGCCCTTGTGGGAGCGGGCTTGCTCGCGAAAGCGGTGTGCCAGTCCCGCTGATATCGACTGATGGATTGCATTCGCGAGCAAGCCCGCTCCCACAGGGGTGGGGTGTTAATCCATCAGGCCCCAATCGCCTGATGTTGTGGGTGCGGGCGCCGGGCCCGCCTCGGTGTGCAGTTTCAAACGCAGGCGCAGATTGTTCTGCGAATCGGCATGCTTGAGCGCTTCGTCCTCACTGATCACGCCCTCCACCACCAGCCCGTACAGCGCCGCGTCGAAGGTCTGCATGCCGGCCTCGCCGGACTTCTCCATGATGCCTTTGAGTTCGCCCAACTCGTTGCGGCGGATCAGGTCGGCGATGGTGGGCGTGCCGAGCATCACTTCGACCGCCGCCCGGCGCTGGCCGTCCACAGTGCGCACCAGCCGTTGCGAGACAAACGCTTTGAGATTGTTGCCCAGCGCGTGCAGCAACTGCGGGCGGCGCTCTTCGGGGAACAGATTGACGATACGGTCCAGCGCCTGATTGGCGTTGTGCGCATGCAGCGTCGACAGCACCAGGTGCCCGGTGTCGGCGAATGTCAGCGCATGCTCCATGGTTTCGCGGTCACGGATTTCGCCGATCAGCACCACATCCGGGGCCTGACGCAGGGTGTTTTTCAGCGCCGCATGGAAACTGCGGGTATCGACGCCGACTTCGCGTTGATTGATGATCGAGCGCTGGTGCCGATGGATATACTCCACCGGGTCTTCGATGGTGATGATGTGCCCGCTGCTGTGGCGGTTGCGGTGATCGATCAGCGTGGCCAGCGAAGTGGACTTGCCGGAGTCGGTGGCGCCAACGAAGAGGATCAGCCCCTGTTTGAGCATCACCGTTTCCAGCAATACCGGCGGCAGTTTCAGGTCTTCGAAGCGCGGGATATCGAGTTTGACGTTGCGGATTACGATTGACACATCATTGCGTTGCTTGAAGACGTTCACCCGAAAACGCCCGATGCCCGTACGGGAAATCGCCAGGTTCATTTCCAGATCCCGATCGAACTCGCGCCGTTGCTCGGCGTCCATCATGGAGTTGGCGATAGTCTCGACCTCGCCGGGCTTGAACGGCCGCTCGCTGAACGGCGTCAGCACACCATCGATACGCGCACTGGGTGGCGCTCCCGTGGACAGGAACAGGTCAGAACCGTGCTGGCTCGACAGACGGAGCAACAGTGCATCGATTTCCATGGCAATAAGCACCCGCGAAGCATTCAATGAACAGAAATGACCCGCTGTCGTGACGTAACGGGTCATACAGCGTCTACCGCAAGTGCAAGAATAGTAGATGCCAACGCACTGACCGACGCTCAGGATACATGTGATGAACGCAGCACCCTCCCCCGATGACGCCCAAGCCCTGATCGCCCGTACCGACTGGAGCCGCACGCCGTTGGGCGCTTCTGGCACCTGGCCGCAAAGCCTGCGCACCGCGGTGGACATCGTGATTCACTCACCGATGCCGATGCTGCTGTTGTGGGGGCCGCAGCTCACGCAGATCTACAACAATGGCTTTGCGATGCTCGCCGGGAGCAAGCATCCGCACGCTTTCGGACAGCCCGCGCACCTTATATGGCCAGAACTTCAGGACTTTACCGACCCGATTTATCGAGCCGTCCTACAAGGCCAGGTGCGCACCTACAGCGAGCGGCGATTTACCCTGCAACGTGAAGGCGTAGAGTCCGACTTCTGGCTGGACCTGACCTACAGCCCCATCCGCGATGAAAGCACGCAAGTGGCCGGAATCCTGGTGACGGCCATCGAAACCAACGAACGCCGGCGCATCGCCCTCGAATTGCAACGCCGTTCCGAAGAAAGTCTCAAGGCTCAGCGCGACACTGAAGAACGCCTGCAACTGGCGCTGGCCGCCACCGATGCGGTTGGCACCTGGGATTGGGACATCGGCGAAGACCGTTTCATCGCCGACGCCCATTTCGCCCAACTACACGGCATCGATCCGGCCCACGCCAGCCAGTTACCGATCAGCGACTACCTGCAAGGCGTGCACCCCGAAGACCGCGCGCTGATCGCCCGCAGCATCAAGCATTGCATCACCCACGGCACCGAATACGCCGAGGAATACCGCCTGCTCAAAGCCGACGGCGAGCTACGCTGGGTGTTTGCCCGGGGCCGCTGTTACAAGGATCACCACGGGCGACCCGTGCGTTTCCTCGGCGCCGCGCTGGACCTGACCGAGCGCAAGCACACCGAGCAGGCGCTGCGCCAGAGCCAGACGGAATTGCAGCTGATCATCAATGCAATGCCGATCCTCATCAGTTACGTCGACCACGAAGAGCGCTTCCGCCTGAACAATGCGGCGTATCTGGACTGGTACGGCCTCACGCCGCAGGAACTGTATGGCCGTACCATTCGCGAAGTGATCGGCGAAGAAGCCTACTTCCTGCGCGCGCCCTATATTGCCGAGGCCCTGGCCGGGCGGCCCTGCTCGTTCAGCCTGTATACCCCGCATCGCGACGGCAGCAACCGCCATGCGCTGATGAATTACCTGCCGCGCCACGGCGCCGACGGCTCAGTCAACGGTTTCTATATTTTCGTGATCGACGAATCCGAACGAAAAAAAACCGAAGAAGCCCTGCGCAATCTCAATGAAACCCTGGAGGAACGGGTCAGCGCCCGCACCGAACAACTGGCTCAGGCCAATCAGCGTCTGCAGAACGAGATGTTCGAACGTGAGCGCGCCGAAGATGCGTTGCGCCATGCGCAGAAAATGGAAGCGGTCGGCCAGCTCACCGGCGGTATCGCCCACGACTTCAACAACATGCTCACTGGAATCATCGGCAGCCTCGACCTGATGCAGCGCTACATCGCCGACGGCCGCGCCGATGAAATCGGCCGTTTCACCGAAGCGGCGGTTTCGTCGGCCAACCGAGCGGCGGCGCTGACCCATCGGCTGCTGGCGTTCTCGCGCCGGCAGTCGCTGGACCGCAAGACCCTCAACGTCAACGAACTGATTCATTCGCTGGAAGATTTGATCCGCCGCACCAAGGGCGACCCGATCGAACTCACGCTGCGCCTGGCCGACGATGTCTGGCCGATCAGTACCGACGTCAGCCAACTGGAAAATGCCCTGCTCAACCTGGTGATCAACGCCCGCGACGCCATGCCCGATGGCGGCGAGTTGCTGATCGAAACCGCTAATGTCTACCTCGACGGGAACGACATCACCACCCTCGAACCGGTCAAGGCCGGCGACTACCTGATGCTGGCGGTCAGCGACAACGGCACCGGCATGACGCCGTCGGTGCGCGCCAAGGCGTTCGATCCGTTCTTCACCACCAAACCGATCGGCCAGGGCACCGGGCTCGGACTGTCGATGATTTATGGCTTCGCCCAGCAGTCGGGCGGCCATGTCAGCCTCGACAGCCTGCCGAATCAGGGCACCTGTGTGCGCTTGTACTTGCCGCGCCTGAACCTGCTGGAGCCGGAACGGCCAGTTGTGGAAACCCTCGGTGCCGCGCCGACGGCCACCTGTGGCGAAACCGTGGTGGTGGTTGAAGATGACCCGGCAGTGCGCATGCTGGTGCTCGATCTGCTCAAGGAGCTGGGTTACCTCGCCCACGAAGCCGCCGACGCCAGCGCCGCCCTGCCGCTGCTGGAATCGGAGCTGCGTGTGGATCTGCTGGTGACCGACGTTGGTCTACCGGGGATGAATGGCCGGCAACTGGCGGAAATCGCCCGCCAGCATCGTCCGGGGCTGAAGGTGCTGTTCATGACCGGTTACGCGCAGAAAGCCGCCGAGCGTCAGGGCTTTCTCGAGGATGGCATGGACATGGTGGCCAAGCCGTTTTCGATTGAAGTGCTGGCCAACAAGATCCGCGAGATGATCAACCAAACGCCGTCACTTGAGGCATAATCCCGCGCCCCGCCGTCACCCCGTTACAGGTATCGCACGATGAAAGCCCAAGCCCGCCACATTCTGGTGAAAACCGCCGAAGAGGCCGAACAACTCAAGCAACGCATTGCCAAGGGCGAAGCGTTCGATGTGCTGGCGAAGAAATACTCGACCTGCCCGTCCGGCAAACGCGGCGGTGATCTGGGTGAAGTGCGGCCGGGACAGATGGTCGGTGCGATTGATGCGGTGATTTTCAAGAAACCGCTGCGCACGGTGCACGGGCCGATCAAGAGCAAGTTCGGCTATCACCTGGTGCAGGTGTTTTTCCGCGATTGAGTGTTGGCTTCAGGGCCTCTTCGCGAGCAAGCCCGCTCCCACAGTCTGGAATGCGTACCCTGTGGGAGCGGGCTTGCCCGCGAACCGATTGCGCAGCAAGCGGCCATCCACCGCTTACCTGGGAATCAATGCCCCCGGCACCTGAATCACCCGACTTGCCAGCCAATGCCCCGCCTGCGCCGCCTCGACCGGACTGCCACCCAGCAACCGCCTGGCCAGATACGCCGCGCTGAACGAGTCCCCCGCCGCCGTCGTATCCACCACCTTGTCGACCTGCTGCGCCGGCACTTCGAACGCCTCATCATCGCAGCGAATCAGACACGCCTCGGCGCCACGCTTGAGCACCACTTCCGGCGTGCCGATCTGCGCGTACGCCTCGAACACTGCGTCGCAATCGGCAAAATGGAACAGCGCCTGTTCGTCATCCACGGTCAGCAACGCCAGATCGACATGCGGCAACACGCTGCGATAGGCCGCCCGCGCCTCTTCCTGTGAGGCCCACAAGCGTGGTCGATAATTGTTGTCGAAGACGATCCGCGCATCGCGCTGGCGGGCTTCGATCAGGGTCTGGATCAAGCGCTCGCGGCCCTTGGCCCCCAGCACTGCGAGGGTGATGCCGCTGAAATACAGCACATCGTAGTCCGGCAGCGCCGCCAGAATCGGCTCCGCCGCCGGGGTGGTGAAGCAATCGCGCACCGCCGCTTCATTGCGCCAGTAGAGGAAACGCCGCTCACCGTTGGCGTCGGTCTGAATGCAGTACAGACCCGGCAAACGACCGGGCAGACGCTGCACCATGTCGAGGCCAATGCCTTCATCGGCCCAGCTCTGGCACATGGCGTCGCTGAAGCTGTCGTCACCGAGCGCGGTGACGTAATCGACCTGGGCCTTGTCGCCGAGAGCGCGGGACAGGTACACCGCGGTGTTCAAGGTATCGCCGCCGAAGCTTTGCTGCAGGCTGCCATCGGCGCGGTGCTGGAGTTCGATCATGCATTCACCGATCAGGGCTATGCGCGGGGTATTCGGGCCCAGGGGGCTGAGGCTGGTCATCGGGAGGTGTCTCTGGATAATCATCGGTGTTTGGGCGGCTCTCATCGCGAGCAGGCTCACTCCTACAATTGGAATGCGTTCCCCTGTAGGAGTGAGCCTGCTCGCGATGGGAGCGACTCGGTCTCAAGCCTTAGAAGCAGGTCTCCATGTTCTCGACCACCGCCAACTGCTCATCCACCAGCAACCCCACCCGCCACTTGTCGAACGTCAGGCACGGGTGCGAGGTGCCGAAGGAAATGATATCGCCCACCCGCAACTCAACCCCCGGCGCCACGCTCATGAACGCATGCTGGTCCATCACCGCCGTCACCTTGCACGCGCCGACATCGTCGCCCACCGCTGGCAATACACCGGCCTTGTACCGCAGCAACGGCACCGGCAGGCCGGCATCGAATGCCACATCGCGTTTGCCGAGGGCGATCACCGCAAAACCCGGCTCCGGCAGCGATTGCACGTGGGCCCAGACTTCCAGCGCCGGGCGCAATCCTTCGTGCAGATCACTGCGACGATCCAGCACGCAGCACTGCGCTTCCTTGTAGATGCCATGATCGTGGGCGACATAACTGCCCGGGCGCAGCACGCTAAGGAAGCGTCCGCTGGCGTTCTGCGCTTCGAACGACTCGGCGATCAGGTCGTACCACGCCGAACCCGACGCGGTGATGATCGGCTTGGCAATGGCAAACGCGCCGCTGTCCTGCAACTGTACCGCCAGGCGCACCAGCGACGCGGCGAATTCACGAATGCCGCTGACCGCGTGATCGCCATGGATCACCCCTTCGTAACCCTCGATGCCGGTCAGAGCCAGCGCCGGTTGCGCGTTGATCGCCTGGGCCAGCGCGATGACTTCCTGCTCGCTGCGGCAACCGCAGCGGCCACCGACCACGCCGTACTCGATCATCACATTCAACTTCACTCCGCGCGAGGCGAAGTAGGCGCCGAGATCGGCGACGTTGTCCGGGTGATCGACCATGCAGTAGAAATCGAAATCGACATCGGCCAGCAGATCGGCGATCAGCGCCATGTTCGGCGTGCCGACCAGTTGGTTGGCCATCAGCACCCGGCGTACACCGTGGGCGTATGCGGCGCGGGTCTGGGTGGCGCTGGCAAGGGTGATGCCCCAGGCGCCGGCGTCGAGCTGACGCTGGAACAGCGCCGGGGTCATGCTGGTCTTGCCGTGGGGCGCGAGCTCGGCGCCGCTGTCGCTGACGAACTTCTGCATCCAGCGAATGTTGTGCTCCAGCGCCTCGCGGTGCAGCACCAGCGCCGGCAGGCTGACGTCACGCACAAGGTGCGCACCGATGGCGGCGTCGCCCTTTTCCACAGCGGTATTGATGGCAGTCGTCATGCTTGAACTCCTCACTGTCGCGGCCGCAGGCAGCCGCAGTTATTCGTTGATGCGCCGGGCGAGGCTGTTGGCGCTCTCGATCAGCACCCGGCGATAGTCGTCGTAATTGTTCTTCGCATCGGCCCGTGGGGCGACGATGCACAGGGTGCAAATGGCCACGCCGCTGGGGTCTTTGACCGGCGCGGCGAAGCAATGGGTGAAGGTGTCGGCCACGCTGTCGAACGAGAAGAATCCGTCGATGCCGGCCTGGCGGATCTCCGCCAGAAAGCGTTCCAGCGGCAGGCGCTCGCCATCGGGCAGGATGTAGTCGTCTTCGTCGATCAGGTCGATGATCTGCTGATCACTCAGGTGCGCCAGCAGCAAGCGTCCGGACGCGGTCCACGGGATCGGCGCGTTTTCGCCGATGTCGGACGAAATGCGGAAATGCCGCTCGCCCTCCTTCATCAGCGCCACCGTGTATTTGCGTCCGTTGAGCAGGCACATCTGTGCGGTTTCCCGGGTCTGGCTGACGATCTCCTGCAACGCGTGATCGGCCTCGCGGCTGAGGTCGAAATGGCGCAGGTGCGCCTGCCCGAGGAAGTACAACTGGCGCCCCAGATAGACGTGACCGTCCTTGCCCACCGGCTCCAGAATCCGTCGTTCCAGCAGTGACGCCACCAGTTCGTAGACCGTGGATTTCGGGCTGCCGATGCCATTGGCGATGTCGTTCGGACGCAACGGCTGGCCGATCTCCTTGAGGAAATCGAGGATATCGAACGCCCGGTCCAGACCACGGGCCCGGCGTTTGATGGTGTCTTCGGTCATGTCAGTGGTTCCCATAAGAAGTGCCGGGATGGTAACTGGCCTGAGGTGTTGTGTCAGTTGGATCGAGGTCCTCACCCCCCGCCCTCTCCCGGAGGTAGAGGGAGCCTGACCGTATCGATGCAAATGTAAGCGTCATACGCGAAATTCGCATCGATACAGATCAGTCCCCTCTCCCTCCGGGAGAGGGTTAGGGTGAGGGATAGCCATCACTCAAACCTTTTTCTTGTAAGCGATGCAATCGATCTCGACCTTGCAATCAACCATCATGCTCGCCTGCACACAGGCCCGTGCCGGGGCGTGTTCAGGCTTGAAGTACTCGCCGAAAACCTTGTTGAAACTGCTGAAATCCCGTGGATCATCCAGCCAGACGCCGGCGCGCACCACGTCCTCCAGGCCATAACCGGCCTCTTCGAGAATCGCGATCAGGTTTTTCATGGTCTGGTGGGTCTGCTCGACGATGCCGCCAACGATGATCTCGCCATCCACCGCCGGCACCTGGCCGGACACGTGCAGCCAGCCATCCGCTTCAACGGCGCGCGCGAAGGGACGTGGCTGACCGCCAGCGGCGGTGCTGCCGGTGCCGTATCGAGTAATGCTCATGGGTACTTCTCCTGATTACAAAGCAAAAATTAGAACCGCGTGCTCTTGAGAAACTCAGCCAGACGCGGTGATTGCGGGCGTTCGAACAGTTCCTTGGGAGGTCCCTGCTCTTCGATCCGCCCCTGATTCATGAACACGATCTTGTCCGAAACTTCGAAGGCGAAACGCATTTCGTGAGTCACCAGCAACATGGTCATGCCGTCTTCGGCCAGGCCCTTGATCACGTTCAACACTTCACCGACCAGCTCCGGATCGAGGGCCGAGGTGACTTCGTCGAACAGCATCAGGCTGGGGTTCATCGCAATCGCCCGGGCAATCGCCACACGCTGTTGCTGACCGCCGGACAACTGCCCGGGAAAGTGATTGCGCCGCTCCAGCAGGCCGACCCGCTCCAGCCATTTTTCGGCCAGCACCACGGCTTGGTCCTTGTGCATTTTCTTGACCTTGAGCAGACCGAGGGTGACGTTCTGCAAGGCGGTCAGATGCGGGAACAGGTTGAATTGCTGGAAGGCCATGCCGGTCATGGCGCGATGGCGGGCGATGACTTTTTCCGCGTGACGCACACGTTTGCCACCGACCTCGTCATAGCCGATGGACTCGCCGTCGAGCAGGATCTGCCCGCCCTGAAACTCTTCGAGCATGTTCACGCAGCGCAGCAAGGTGGTCTTGCCCGAACCGCTGGAACCGATCAGCGTCACGACGTTGCCGCGCTGCATGCTCAAGTCGACGCCCTTGAGCACTTCGACTGCGCCGTACTGCTTGTGCAGGCCACGGATGTCCAGCAGCGGCTGAGCGTTCTGAACGTTGGAAACTTGAGCTTGAGTCATGGCAGGGCCACCCGCTTTTCAATATGCCGGCCGAGTAATTCGATGCCGTAGTTGATGACGAAGAACAGAAAACCGGCGAACAGGTAGAACTCCAGAGTCATGAAGGTCCGGGCGATGATCTGTTGGGTGCTGAGCAACAATTCGGCGACGCCGATCACCGAGAGCAGGGTCGAAGCCTTGACGATTTCGGTGGACGAGTTGACCCAGGTCGGCAGGATCTGCCGCAACGCCTGGGGCAACAGCACGTAACCGAGGGATTGATAAAACGTCAGGCCAATCGCCTTGCTCGCTTCCATCTGCCCGCGTGGCAATGCCTGCAAGGCGCCGCGCACGATCTCGGCGACGTGCGAACCGCAAAACAGCGTCAGGCCCAGCGCACCGGCCTGAAACGCGCTGATCTGCCAGCCCAACGCCGGCGCCATATAGAAGCAGGCCAGCACCAATACAAACACCGGCGTGCCGCGAATAATGTCGACATAAAAGCGGAACGGCGCGCGCATCCAGAACTTGCCGTAAGTCAGCACCAGACCGGTGACAACCCCGAGCAGCGTGCCGAACAGAATCGCCAGCGCCGACACCTGCACACTGGTCAGGAACCCTTGCAGCAACGTCTCGCGTCCCACCCACAATTCATGCAACCAACTGGGAGATTCGTACATCGCAGCCTCCTATCGGCGGATCGCCAGACGCTGCTCGAGGTAACGCAGCAGCATGGCAATGAGGTAACAGGCCGCGACATACAACGCCGTGGTCACCAGCCAGGTTTCGATCACCCGGTAGCTCTCGACGTTGATCTTGCGCGCGTAATAGGTCAGCTCCGGCACCGCAATCGCGGCGGCCAGCGAGGTGTCCTTGAACAGCGAGATGAAGTTGTTCGACAGCGCCGGCAGTACGTTGCGCAGCATCACCGGCACGGTGACGTAGGCCTTGACCTGCCATTCACCGAGTCCGATCGCCAGCCCCGCTTCGCGCTGGCCTTTGGGGATGCTCAGCAAGCCGCCACGGAACACTTCGGTCAGATAGGCACCGGCATACAGCGACAGCGTGATGATGAACGACGGGATCTTGTCCAGCCGGATACCCAGGCTCGGCAAGGCAAAGTAGATCAACAGAATCAACACCAGAATCGGCGTGTTACGCACCACCGTGACGTACACCGAGGCCAGCACCCGCAAGGCGCGATGCTTCGAGAGCAAGGCAAACGCCATCAGCAGGCCGATCACGCAGCCGATGGCGATCGACACCAGCGCCAGTTCAAGACCCAGACCGAGCCCCGCCAGCAAGGTGTCGAAATCGCGCCACACGGCGGCAAAGTTCAACTGATAGTTCATGGTCAGCAGTACCTTGAGCGGGGCGATTGAGGCGCCCCGCTCTCACGGGGTCATTTGAATTCGACTGGGAAACCGATGGCCGGCGACGGCAGATCCACACCGAACCACTGCTTGAACGACGCCGCGTAAGTCGGGAACTCAACGCCGGTCATGGCTTCATGCAGGGCGGTATTGACGAAGTTCAGCCAGTCCTGATCGCCGCGTTTGACTGCGCAGGCGTAGGTCTGTGGGCTCCAGGCGTAGGTCGGGCTGCGGTAGCGGCCAGGGTTCTGCACCATCAGGTACTTGACCGACGACTGATCGGTAGCAGCGGCATCGGCGCGACCGGAATTCACCGCCTGATACATCAGATCGACACTGTCGTACTGATCGACCTTGGCCTTGGGCAGCGCCTGATGCACCAATTCTTCGGCATAGACGTTTTGCAGCACGGCCACAGTAACGCTGTCACCGGCCGCCTGCAGGTCTTCGATTTCCTTGTACTTGCTGTTGGCCGGCAGCAGCAGGCCGACACCTTCGCGGTAGTACGGCAGGGTGAACGCCACTTGTTGCGCACGGCTGGCGGTAACGGTGATGAACTGGCAGCTCATGTCGACCTTGTCGGTCAGCAGATTGGGAATTCGCGCGTCGGACGACTGCACGACGAACTCGACTTTGCTTGGGTCATTGAACAACCCCTTGGCCACCATCCTGGCGATGTCGATATCAAAGCCCTGCAACTTGCCGTCCGCACCCTGAAAGTGCCACGGCGCATTGGTGCTGCCGGTGCCGACAATCAGCTTGCCCCGGGCCAGAACACTGTCGAGCTTGCTATCGGCTGCCTGGGCCATGCCCATCACAGCGGACGAAGCCGCAAGAACGAAAACACACGCTTTGAACAACGAAGGACGGCGATGCATGGCAAGCACTCCAGGATGATGTTTATTCCGCTATACCGGAACACGGTTTGTTACTACGGAATAGACAGCAGAAAGTGTGCCACAGGCATCACAGGGAATCTGTAGAGGGGTTAAATGTTTTTGGAATCAACGGGATGCAGGAAATGCGAAAAATGGAGTCAGGTGCGGGTACTGATGGGCTGCGCTACCTTAGGCTACAAATAACGAGTAGCAGGTTCCCAGATGGAGCACGAAGGACTACTTCGGTGCAATGTGGTTAGCGATTGAAGGGGCCAGCTCTCCATATCTATCGGCAAGCGGCTTTGTCGTAGACCTCTCCCCGCTCTCTTCTCCCTACCGCAATCACGGTAACAACCAAAACCTCGTTCTTTACGCGATAGACCAGCCTGTATCCAGCACTGCGAAGCTTGATTTTGTAGGCGTTTCCCAACCCTCGGAGTCGATCGGCAGGAACGTGAGGATTGACCAGACGTGTAGAGAGCTTTTTCTTGAACTGATCCTGAAGTGCTGAATCAAGCTTTCTCCATTCCCTCCAGGCTTTCTCGGAAAACTCCAGCTCATAGGTCATCTATAGAGACCTTGATGGTGGGATCGTTTTCTCGCTCCTTGCACAGTGCGATCAGTTCCAGATCCTCAAGGCGATTCATCATCGCCTCATACTCCTTTGCGGGAACACAATAAAACGCTGGCTCATTTCGATTGAGGATTGCAACAGATTGGCCGCCACCGGCGGCCACGGTACCCATGGGGTTTCTTTTCAATTCAGAAATACTCGCAACGATATTGGAAAGAACTACGTGAGTCATGATGGTGCTCCCTGGAGTGCTGTTAATGGTGCTTAAAATAGCACTCCAAGAGGGCTTCGACGCCTATCGCTTATTACCGCCTTCTCTTTTATTGAGTGAAAAAAGGTATCACGTCCCGACATTCCACATTTCCGGGCTTCGTGTCGGGCCGGTCCTTCATAAAAGTGGGAAAAATCTCGCGAATCCACAGGCCACCTGTAATTTCTGACAGTAGACCTGTTCTTCACCCTTCTTTAACGTCATCGAACCTTCGAGGTCGTTGAAAAGGAGTTCTCAATGAGCACTGCCGATACCATTTCCAATCTGGCCCCGGTTTACCGCAAAGCCCTGAAAACCTGGCGCCCGGTGATCCTGTATTTCGCCAATGAGCACTGCCCCGCCTGCGAGTTCGCCGGGCCGATTTTTCGTCAGATTGCCGAGCCGTACCGGCATCGCGCCAATATCTACATGCTTAACACCCGTGACTCGCCGCGCCATCCGTTGGTCACCGGCACGCCGACGGTGCTGTTCTACAAAAACGGCAAGTTGCTGAAGAAGCTCAAGGGCATCGGCACAGAGGAAACACTGGCGGCGGACTTTGCCCGGCATATCGGCAGGACCAGGGCACCGGTGGTGCAGCAGAAACCACGACATGACCTGCCGTGGTTGCGCCGCACATTGAGCAGGCTCTGCACAATCACGCGTGCGCATCGGCGGGTGATTTGAGGCAGTGCATTTCCCGTAATCGTTGCGGCGTCTGACACATCGCTTTCGCGGGCAAGCCCGCTCCCACAGGGGTCAACGTTGTTCACACATTTCGTGTACGACGCGTGCACTGTGGGAGCGGGCTTGCC
>NZ_JASCPO010000143.1:0-15000 GCF_029960145.1 Pseudomonas sp. PS01299
GCTCGCGAAAGCGCCGTGTCAGGCAACGTATTGGTTACTGACAGATTGCTTTCGCGAGCAAGCCCGCTCCCACAGGTGTGATGAAGCCTACAGACCCCGTGGAAATGCCCACTTGATCCACGGAAACGTCTGACTGCGTTATCGCTCGCACCAATGGATACTTCGCACTTCGTCTTGCCAGTGACGACAGCGAGCCACATCCCCCTTAGACTGCTTCACATTGATCATGGAGGTCACTATGAGCGCCGAACTTTCCCTTATCGTTTCAGACTTTGAAACCCCAGAGCAGGCCGCCAGCTACGATCGCTGGTTCCGGGCACAGGTACAGGCCTCGATGGATGATCCGCGGCCCAACATCCCCCACGAGCAGGTGATGGCCGAGATGCGCGCCCTCATCGAATCGAAACTCAACAAAAACAGTGCGGGTTGACTGGCGACCTGAAGCTCGCACTCAACTCTGGCAAACCCTGAACTACATCGCTGACCGTAACGCCGTTGCGGCCAGTCAACTGAACGCCGCCATCGAAGCGGCTATCTCCGCCCTCCCACTTCACCCCTACCTTTATCGCTTCGGCAAGGTCGCCGGCACCCGGGAAATCGTTATCCATCCCAACTACGTCGTGGTTTATCGGGTGACCGAGCGGATCGAAATCCTGAACGTATTGCATGCTCGACAAGGGTATCCCTGAACCTTCCCGCCTACACAAAAAAAGGGCGACCAACCGGTCGCCCAAAGTACTACACGAGAGTCTTTTACAACGTCAGCTGCCCGCGTTCCTCCTCAGTCAACTGCTGCTTCGCCTGTTCATCCAGTGCCCCCGCTCCCAGCACCTGCACCGGGCTGTTCGGGTTGTAGCCGGTCGCCGGCGCACGACTGGCACCATCACGGCTCGGCGCCAGTTGTTCGTTGCCGAAGCTCAGCACCTGCACGGTGAACACCGACGCCTGGTTCTGCCGCGCCGCTGCTTGCTGCTGACGCGCCACGTCCTCAGCGGCCTGGGTTGCCGAAGATGCCGCCGAACTGGCCGAGGTGATCGCCCCGGTGTTCACCGCAGCCACCACCGGTACGCCACTGGTCTTGCCTTGCACGGCGATGTTGGCGGCGTTGACCACGGTCAGCGCGGCGATGTTGACGTTGCCCGAGACGCGAATGCCCGCCTCGCCCGCATCGATGGTGCCCAGCGGCGCGATCAGGTCGATGTCTCCCGGCGCCACTTCGGCAATCGGGTTAAGGGTGGCGATACCCGCACCGGTGCTCGGCACCGAAGGCGACAGGGTTACATTGCCCCAGGTGTCGTAAACCCGTTTCGGCGGGGTGTAGACCACAGTGGTTTTCGAGCCGCGACCGGCGTTGATGTCGCCCTCGGCCGACCAGCCGAGGATCGAGCCGCCGAAGGTGGTCATGATCCGGCTCTGCCCCAACAGAATACTGCCCTGCGAGTAGAGCTGAATGTTGCCCGCCCCCTGCGTAATGATCCCTGCCGTGGACGGTGGCGCCGCGCCTTCGATGCCGAACACCTGACCACCACCCGGTGTGAGCATCTGGATATCGCCGCCGAACAGCGTCTTGACCCCTGCTCCGCCATACAGCGTGATGTCGCCGTCGTAACGGAGTGGATTGCCCGCCACATCGGTGCTCGGGAACAGTGCGGCAATGGCGTTGCGACCGCGCAGATAACTGCCTTTGCGCGGACCGTCAGCGTCGTTGTATTCCAGGCCGCCGGCGCGCAGTTCGGCGAAGTACACCTGACGCGCAAAGATCGCCTGCTCGGCACTTGGCAGCGCGGCATAGAACGCCTGTGCCTGCTCTGCGTTGCCGCTGAAGCCGTAACCGAGGGTCAGCCAGCTCTGCAACTCGTCGAGGTAGGTCTTGACCACCTTGCCCGGCTGGCCGTTGAGAGAGGCATTCGGGTCAGCAAGGTTCTGCGGATTCAGGTAACGGGCGATGAACTTTGTGTAATCCGGCCCCTGCGCGCCTGCGCCCGCCTGCAATACCACGCTGGCACCAGGCCGCAGATCCCCGGCCACTATCGAGCCGAGACTGGTGATGCTGGCGCGGTTTTCCATCAGGATGTTGCGCCCGGCATTGATATCCAGCGTTCCAGGTCCGGCGATATCGAAGCTGCTGTAGAGAATGTCGCGGCCCGCCGAGACGCGCGATACATCTCGCAGGTCATTGTGGACGAACAGGTTGCCGGTGGAAAAAATGTCCTCCTTGCCGCTACTCATTTCCACTGTCGGCACGGCCGCAGGCTGCCCCAGGGCAGTGCCAGAGGCAACGATGTCGCGTCCGGCGATCATCCACACAGGCCCCGCCGCTTCGTACCAGGTGCGTCTGGAAGTGGAAAAGCTCAACGTTTCGCCACTGCGAATGCCCACCAGGTCCCCCGTCAGCGCATAGAATCGCGCCGGCCCCTGTACGTCGTTCGATCCCGAGTAGCTGTTGGGACCATAGGCAAACAGCGGATATCGCACGTTGCCCTCTGCCGCCACGCCATCGTCGCTGTAGTTGGTGCGCAGCGGTTTTCCGGCGTTGCTGTTGGTGTAAGCATTGAATGCCGGGTTGAACGGGGTAGCCACGGCCATCGGGCTGGCCCCCGACTGGTTGATCGCATAGCCACCGGCGTAGATAGAGTCACCTGCCAGCAGTTCAAGCTGCCCCGACTTCGACGGCGCCAGAAGCAGTGAGTAACCTTGCAGCGGGTAGTTGTTTACGCCAATGAATGTCGCGGACGGCCCTGCATAGATGGACCCCTGCCCCGCCACCGCGCGCAGAATCGACGGGTAGACAAACCGGCCATCGGTAGGCGAGGTATTGCGTCCCGTGATCAGGCCGTTGCTGGTACTGAACTCGGATATCTGTGTGCCCGGCGTCAAGTTCCCGCCAGCCGAGAACAGATCGATTGCGGTGTGATCCGTCCACAATGAGAAGCCACTCAGGGTGCCGCCCTGCTCAACGCTTGCGTCGGCCGCCATGATCGGGCTGGCGTTCATCAGACTCACTCGCCCAGGATCCGCGGCACCGCCCAACACCAGATCACCGCGGCTGCTCAGGCTCATGCCCGAGTCACCCGGAATCAGCACCACGCCTCCGGAAGCACTACCGGTGGTCGAGGTAAACGGATCAAGTGCGCGGGTTTCCCGAAGATCATTGAACACAGCGCCGGCGCCGTACTGCAGGTTGATGCCGCCGAGTGCTCCACCCGTCATGTGTGCCGCGCCGCGCAGGTTGATCAGCGCGCCCTGCAGATCATGATTCGGTTGGCCGAAGCCGGTTTCTCCGGCCCGCGCTTGCAGCGAAGGGTTGAGCGTGCCGCCGATACGAATGTCCATGTCACCACCACCGGTCATCTGCACGCTGCCATCGCTGGCGACTCGACCGGTGCTGCCTACCGCGACGATCAGCCCCTGACCGCGCGGGTAGTTAACGGCATCGCCTAGCGGTTTGAGCATGCCGGCATCACCACCAGCCCGCAGGCTGATATTGCCACCGCCCAAGGTACCGAAACCGGTGAAACCCACCAGGTAGGGTTCAGTGTTGATCACCCGATCTGAGTTCATTTGGGTGGAATAACTGCCGAAGTTGATCCACCAGGCCGTGGGCACATCCGGGTTTCCCGTGCCTTGACGCCACAGCCAGTTGCCCACTGCCACACTGGCCATCTGCTCGCGGAACCCGCTCGCTGTCGATTGGGCTTTCGTCCCGACCGAATCACCGGAAACCGAGCCACCGGCATTGATTGTCAGGTTGCCGCCCATCTGCGGATACCAGGCCTGATAGAGGCTGTCGCTGCCGCCGTCGACCCATTTTTCATAAGCGGCACCGGCCGTACCCAACACCGAATCGTTATCCGAAAGATGCCCGCGCGGCAGGTTATAGAGCGGATCGATATTCGTTGATTGGGTGCCGGCGGTGTATACGCCGAACGGTGAATCCATGCTCAGATTGCCGGCGGCGATCAGGTCGAGATCACCCGTGCCGGTGCGCAGAACACTGAACATCTGCATATGGGCCTTGGCCGTTTTCCCGGGATTGTTGCCGATGCACAGTTCCGGCTGCAGATCACAAATGAATTGGGCCTCCTCGGGAACCGGTTCGTAGTCCGGCCCCATTCCACTGCCTGGCGCCCAGACCCAACGGGCCATGGGTACGCACAAGTCGGCAATCTGCTGGCAGTACTCGAGCATGTCATCAGGGACCGGCTCGTAGGGCGTAAAGAACGGATTATCCGGAGCCCAGACCAGCTTGCCCGCCGCCGTGGTGATGTTGACGCCGTAATGACTGTCCGCCAGCCGCAGATTGCCTTCCGGGGTCAGCGGTTTGACCGCACGACTATCGGCCGCAGCCAGATCTGCACCGGCGACCACGCGCATCGACCACGACGCACTGCCCGACGGCAGCATGCTGGCCACCGCCCAGTTCTTGCCCTGTTGTGTGCCGTTGAACGGCCGCAACTCGATCAGCGAAGTGCCTTCGGCGAGCTTCACATCGGTCATCGACGGAATCAGCGAACCGCGCAGCAAGGCCAGTTCGCCCTTTAATTTCACCCCGGCGAACGTAGTCAGATCTGCATCGTAAACGCTGGGCAACGGCACACCCTTGGGCCAGTTCATCGCTTGCAGGGCGGTGGCCTTGTTCAAACGGATCCCGGCACCCAGGCGAGTGTCGGCAGGCAACGTCACGCTGTCGCTGAGCAGCGTACCGGCGGCGTACAGCAGATGACCGTTGCTGTCGTGAATCGCCCCCGCCAGCACGGTGCCGGCGCTGAAGGTATACGCCTCAGCCAACACTGCCTGAGTCGGCAGCAACGTGCCGCTGGCCAACACCGCGCCCTGAAGGGTCACGTCGTAATTGAGCGTGGCGCCTATCGGGAACTGCGTGCCTTCGGCCAGCGAAACACCGCTGCCCGGCACAATCAGGTCGCCACCGAATGGCTGCACACCGGCAATCAGTTTCCAGCCGGCATCGTCCTGGGTTTCCGGCGGCGGCGCGAACCCGTCGTTGATGCTGCCGTAAATATCGAGGTTGCCACCGGCGCGAATCACCAGGCTGCCAGCTTCTCCGGAACCATATACGGAGGGGTTCAGCTGCGTGTGCGGATTGAGACTGGCGTAGCGGTAACCGGACAAATCCAGATCGCCCTCCACCACCAGATCACCGTCGGCAGTCTTGCTGGCGATCTCCACACCGGGCCGCAAATGGAACGCATCGGCATACGTGGCGTTGTTCAACCCGGCGAGTTTGCGTTGCAGCAGATCGTTATTGCCCAGTGCGGCGTTGATAAAGTCGTTGCTGTCGCCATGAATGCGCTCGAGCATGGCCTGATCAATCACCTGATACGGCCGGCCACTGACCGCCGGATCGACACCCTCGCGGGCATCGGTGTAGCGGCGCATACCGTTGAGGCCGATGGAGCGAGCGCCCTGAATGGTCAACACACCATTGGCGTCGATGGCGATGTCATTGCTGCCCAGACGCGGCGCGTTCAGCTCCAGCGTACCGCGCAGCATTCCATCGTGTTGCCCGGCAAGGAAACCGGGCACGGCATCGGTGCCGTGGCGCAGGTCGATCCGCGCGCCGTTGCCCAGCGTGAGCAAACCATCGCCTGAACTCAGTTCAACCGTGGCACGGTTCGGCGCATCGATGATCTCGCCGTAGCTGTCGACCCGCAGCACGCGACCATGGGCATCAAGCACGCTATTGCCAGCCAGCGTCAGGCCATTTTTCGCCGACAGACGAATGCTGCCGACACGTTCGCCACTGGCGTCGATCAGACCAGCCACCGTCAGGCTGCCATTGTCCACCGACACATTGATCTCACCAGCCTTGAGACCGTCGCCGATCACCAGATTGCCTTGTTTGAGTTGCAGGCTGCGGCTGCCGTAAACCTGCCCGGCATTCAAGCGCTGGTTGAGCGCGGCAAACTGCTCAGTGGCGTCACCGCCCAGGCGTTGCGCGCGAATGTCCACGCCACCGGCCTTGTACGGCACCAACGTGCCCCCGGCGTCGTAGTAACCGCTGCTGCCGCCGACAATCTCGCCTTGCAGATCGACCATCCCGGCCGCATCGGCCAGAGCGACGACGCTGAGGTTACCGACCTGATTGTTCTTCGCCGACAGGTCGATCCGCGAGCCCGCAGCCTGACGGATATTGCCGTTGGCGCTGTACAGCGAGACATCGCCGCCCCAGCTGTATTTGCTGACATCGTTGAACGGCAAGGTCCGTCCGGCCATGTCCAGCACGGCACTAGTGCCCAGCGTCAAATCGCCCTCGGACTTGACGGTCAGCTTGCCGCTGCCCAAGGCGATACGGCTGTCCAGCACGATATTGCGGGCTTCAAGGTTCAACTCCGCCCCCAAGGCATTGGCCACCCCGGCAGCCCCGGCGCCGCTGAGCGTCAGGCTGTTGCCGGCCTTGAGCAGGCTGACCGATGCCGCCTCACCGGTGAGCAACGGCGTGCGCAGGTTCAGATTGCCGCCGCTGTAGCGGTAACCCGTGAGCGGATCGTAGGCGCCCTGCTCCTGATACACCGCCAGGCTGCCCTTGTGATTGGCGGTGATGCGCTCGCTGGCGCTGAGGTTGACGTTGGTGAACCCCAACGCCAATCGATTGTTCTGATCCAGACCGCTGGCCTGAGGCATCGGTCCGTAACCCAGTTCGATCCGCTGGGCCTGAATGTCCAGCGTGCCGCTGCCCGTACCGGCGCCACCGGTAATGACGCTGCCGGCGCTTTGCGTCGCGCCGTTCCAGATCAGGTTGGCCGTGCGGATACTCGCCACATCGTTGGCATCGCCCAGACCATAGATCGCCGGGGTAACCAGCACCAGGTTCTGCAGTTTGCTCTGACCGGTCTGTGGATCGATCGTGTCGAGGCTCACGCTGCCGTAGAAATTGAAGGCATCGCGGGTGGTCAGGCTCAGGGTTTCCAGCGCTGGCGCGCCATATTGGATGTCGCCACGCAGCAAGCGGTCGAGTACGTTCTGGTTGAGCGTGAGGCCGGCGGGCACGCGGCTGCCCGCCGCTGCAAGTGCTTCGGCGCTGCCGGTATTGACCGAGCCGACCGACAATGCCAGATGACGGGTGCCGAAACGCACCGCCTCACCGAGTTCGAACTGGTTATCCGTGGCGGCAGTGATGCTTCCGTTCGAATACAGCAGGGCCGGATTGTTGCACGCACTCGCTGCGCAAGTGCCGATCCGGATGCTGCCCGCGCCGCTGATGCCGCTGGCCGCTTCCGGCGCCAGCACATTGGTCCAGCCGTTGGAAACGACCAACAGGCTGGAACCTTTCGGCTCATAAACGTAACCGGCCAGCGAGTCGTAGGCCACGTTGCCACGCCCCAGCGTATTGATCCCGCCTCCCGCCTCGACCGTGATGCCGCCAAGCGTTGACGTGGTACGCAGCAAAACCTGCGGCGCAGACAGAATCGCCCCTTCACGCAAGACAATACTTTCACTCGCGCCCAGGAAGCCGATGATGTTAGCGGTCGTGTTGTACAAGACATTCGGCATCGCACCGATGGTCAGCCGCCCCGCGTTGAGGCTGTTGAGCGTGTCGGCGTACAGCGACACACCGTTGAAACCCGGTGTCGATGCACGGCCCGCACCCAGTATCTCGAAGCTGCTCCCGGCGTTGCCGCCACGTACCACCGCTGTGCCGGCCATGCCGCCCTCGGCAGCCTCGAACAGCGTGCGCCCGTTGAACTGCAAAGCGATGTCTTGCTTGCCGCCGGAGGCCAGGCGCAGATCCAGTGTCTTGCCGTCCATGGGTGCCAGCGCACGCGGCACACCGCGCCGGGCGGCGTCGCTCTGGATGAATTGAGAGAAACCGGTTTCGTTGTACTGCGAGTAACGACGCAACACATCGGCTGACGTGAGAATCAACTGACTGGCCAGGCTGTCACGCAGGCCGGTATTGGCAATCGACATCTGCCCGCTGCTGGTCCATGAACCATTGCGCAGTGGCAACGCCCCCGTTGTCACGCCGGGTGCTGCCTGACCGTTTACCTCAACCCGGAACGCACCAGGCATCAGGGCAAACGTTGACGGCAACAGTGTGTAAGTACCCGCCGCCAACCCCGGCACACCGGCGCCAATAGTGATCTGCTGGCCAATGCGCGGATCGCCCGCACCCGCTTCGGCCAGCATCGGCGCGTAGCTGCTCTGGTTGCCGGGCACGATGGCATACACCGGGTTGCTCGCCAGCCCCGGCAGGCTGAAGGTGCCGTCAGTCGCAGTGCGCACCAGCGGGTTGAAACGTGCATCGGTGGAACCCCCGCGACCGGACACGAAACCGGCGCCACGCAGATCGCCACCGCCGGACAGGTCGATGACCGCACCGCTTTGCACATCGGCGAACTGCGTGCCGATCGACACGCCTGATGTTTCGCCGGAGATGCCGTTGAGCACCACGGATTTGCCGTTATAGCGATAGTCGATACCGTCCGTGGTGCCACCGTACGGCATGACCAGACCGGCACCGCTGACCGAAGTCAGACTGCCCGGCAGAAGACGAACCTCGTGAGTGGTGCTGAGCAAATCGTCACCCAATACGATCTTGCCCAGCGGTGCACGCAAGACACCGCCCTGTTCGATGTACGCGGCGGAAAAAATCAGCTTTCCGAATGCCGAATACGGCACCGCAGTCGGTGCCGCGCCGTGGCCGCTGATCCGCAAGGTGTGTTCGGAAACCGGGACGGCGCCCTGATAACCGGCACGCACCTCAGCCTGAATGCCGGTGGCGGGATAGATCTGCGCCGCACCGAGGTTCAAGTCGCCCGGCGTCCACAGCCTGGTTTTCTCCGCACCATCATTCGGCGCGAGGAAGCGCAGGTCGCCGCTGCTGTCGAGGCTCACCAGACCGAAAGCCCGACGGCTGTATTCAACGGCCGGCGCCTGCCGTTGCAGGATCGAACCCTGCACCCCGAACGACAGGCCATTGCTCACATCCAACAGGTTCGCGCTGGCATTGAACGTCGCGTCGGACAATCGAGTCGTCGGGCCTGGGAGCAAGCGTGGGCGTACCATGCCAAAGCCGGCAAAGTAGGTGCCCACCCCCGACAGACGCAGGTATGGAGCACTCAAATCAACCCGTGCCGAGCCTTTGGAATTCTCGGCGAGAGACAGCGCTGCGGCGAACAGACTGAGGCTCTGATTCATGCGCAGATTGACGTCACCGTCAAACGACAACAGACCGTTGCTCAGCAGGCTGAGATTGTCGAAACCGCCCGTCATCAAGCCATCGGCACTCAAGCGGGCCTGACCGTAACGCAAGCCATCGGCGCCTTCGCCGGGTTGCAGGTTCGCGGGCAGCAGCTCGTTTTCTGCCGCTTGACCAATGATCATTTCCCTCGGCGAGCGCACCGCGTTGCTCGCCGAATCGGAATACAACGGCGTCTCCAGCGCCAGTTCCAGACGACCACCGGCCGCCCCGACGCCACCCGCCGCCGCACGCAAGTTGCCTTCAACGAAAAGACCGTTATAAGAACTCAAACTGATGCGCCCGCCGTCCGTTGCGATACGCGTCGGGCCTTGACCGGCGATATCCAGAACAGCCTCGGTGCCCGAGGCATCCAGCCGCGCGCCCGGACGCACAATCACGTAGGCATCGGCAGCCGTGGCGGTTGCCAGCTTCGCATCGATCTCGCCGCCGATGATGAGGCTGCCGCCCTTGCCGACCTGCCCGTAAGTGCGGCCCAGGGTGTCGGTCGCCGTATTCGCACGCCCGGCGACATCCAGCACGGCCTGCTCGCCGATCCAGATCGAGCGGTCATGTGCGCTCGGATCAGCCGTTTGAATCGAAGTGGCCGGCTGGATCGAGCCGAATTGTTGCTGACGAATATCGATCGTGCCGCCCCACGCATTCAGTTCACCATCGACGGTGATCTGCCCGGCACCACGCAGCTTGATGCTCTGCCCCGGGTCGACGCTGATGCGCGAGCCACGGCCCAGGGTCAGCGAGCTGTTGGCCGCGTCTATCAGACCGACCAGCGTCGCGCCACCTTGCAGTGTCAGGCTGGCGCCGGCGCGTTGGGTCAGCACGCCCTTGGTCGGGTTTTCCTGGAACAGCGTCGGTGTCCACAGCTCCAGCGCCGTGCGCGGATCGACGCCACTGACCTGGTTGGGTGCCGCATCACCGAAACGGTACACCGGCAGGGTCACATCAATCGCGGCGCCTTCGGCAACGCCGAGCCCGTTGAGACCGATCAGGTTGTAGGCGGAGAACCCCTTACTGAACAGATCGGTGGACAGTTGCAGGGTGTTGTCTGCCAGGGCTTTATCCGTCTGGCCGACGAGAATCCTGTTGGCCTGCACCGTCAAGGTGCCACCGCCCGTGACGCCATAACCGCGCAGTTCGCCATCGAGGTTCAGATGCGATGTGCCCGGCGCGGAAATAGCGCTCGACTCCAGCGTCAGATCACCACCCTTGCCACCCCGGGTCTTGCCATTGGCGAGTATGGCGCCACCGGAAGAAACGTCGAGCAGGCTGCCGGCAGCGACGTCGATATCACCGCTGCTGCGGATCGATATCAGGCCACCGTTCAGATACGCGAGGCTGGCGTTATCGTCCGGGTTGGTGCGCAGGTTGCTCCACAGCCCTCGGGTGTCGAGATGCACGCCCTCGACGATGCGGGTTTGCGTGGTTTTGTCGGCTTGGGCCGCCAGGCGAGTGTCGGTGTTTGCGCCACCATTGAACTGATTGAGTACGTTGCCCAGACGCAGACTGCCACCGCGAGCAGTCAGGTCGGCGCCGATCTGAACATCCGGGGCGTACAGGGTAATGTCGCCACCGCTATCGACCGTAAGCGCACCGTCAACGGCGATCTGATCCTTGGCCGAAACCTTGAGCGCACCGAGGCGCAACCCGCTGAGCTGATCGTTATCAAGATACAGCTTGCCCTTACGGGTATCGGACACCGCGCCGGTGAGGTCCGGATCATTTCCGGCAACCGGGCGCTCGCCACCAATCTGCACCTGACCCAGCGTCGGATTGAGGGTGTAGAGCAGGCCATTCGACGCCGCGACGAAGGTCGGGTCGTAACTGCCGACGATCAACTGCGCACGCCGGGCCAACGCGCTCTGGCTCTGCTGATAGCCGTCGAGCACCGGTTTCGGCGCCTGGTTCTGCCGTTCGCCCTGATACACCTCGCCGATCATTTGCCCGTCGAGAACGGCGTTGGCCGTGGCGATCACCAGTTGTCCGGCGTCACGACCCACGGTGTAACCCGACTCGAAACGTGAACGCGGGGCAATCAGCGGGCTGTAGTAATAACGGGTCTGGCCCCAGCGTTGGCTGCTGTCTTCATAGCCTTTGTACAGGCCGGTGTAGAGCAGGTCCCCCGGAGCACGCGACACTTCATACAACTTACCGTCGGCGCCACGCAGCCAGCTCTGGCGAATCTCGCCGCTTTGCACATCCAGGGTGCCGCCGGACAGGTTGATCAACGAACCTTTTTCCGTGACCACGTCGTTGCCGGCAAAACTCACCGTGCCGCCCTGAGCCATCCATTCGCCGACGCTGTGGCCCTGAGTGCCGAGATAACCACCGACTTCCAACAGGCCACCGGCGGTGTACCAGCGATCCGTGGCGTAGCCGTTGGTGCCGGCCGGCACATACACCAGATCGCGCACATCGACCCAGATGTCATTGCTGTTGAGCGCGCCTTTCTCGCGGTTGACCGAGGCATCGCGCTGCTCGTTACCCTGCACGTTGATCTTGATGCTGTTGTTTTCCATCGCCACTTTGACGCCGAGGGCACCGGATACATCGATCATTGCGCCGTCGCGCACCAGGCTGCGGCGTTGTGCATTGACCGCGACCTGGCCGCCGGTGGCCAGGGTGATCGAGCCGTTCTGGAACTCGACACTGCCGCCGCTCTGAATCTCGATACGCGACTGGTCGCCACGGATCCGGTTATTGGCCGTGACGCCCGTCAGCGCGGCCTGATGCTGGCTGTCGAGGGCGGTCAGGTCACTGCTGTCGAGCATGATGGCCGTGGCGCTGCCCTGTCCCAGCGTCACGCTGCCGTTAGCATCGGTGCTCGGGTTGGAGAGGTGAATCGTGCCCCGCGTCGCCACTGAAGTGCTGGCAAGCAATACGCCGTTTTGCACGACCTCGTGCCCAGCCATTGTGATGTCGCCGGTAGACGACTGGATCAGTCCGTTGTTAGTGACTTTGCCCGCAACGGCACCGGCCTTGAAGCCCGGAATGACTTCGCTGCCGAATGTGGTGGACAGCGCATTGCCCTCGGTGCCCGAGCCTTTGCGGATGTAGAAACGGTCGCCGGCCGCCAGCACGGTCTGGCCCTTGATGGTGTTGATGTTGCCGTCGTTCTGTACGTCGCTGCCGAGCAGCAAGGCATAACCACCGGCAGCGGTAGACGATGCCGGCTTGTGGGTGTCGATGGAGGCACCGCGTTCCACCAACACCTTGCCGGCGGCATCGGTGAACGTCGGCTGGGTGCCGGTGCTGTCGAAATACAGCCCACGATCACGGAACTGGATATCGGTGATGTTGGCGGCAGCGGCCACCAGGTTGCGCACGTTGACCTGACTGCTGCCGCTGAACACAATGCCGTTACGGTTGATCAGCATCACCGTGCCGTCGCCCTTGATCTGGCCCTGGATCTGACTGGCCCGGGCATTCGGATCGTTGACGCGGTTGAGCAGCGCCCAGTTCGACTGCTGGGCGAAATCGACCGTGGTATTGCGACCGACGTTGAAGGTTTCCCAGTTAAGAATGGCCTTGTCGGCGGTCTGCTCGATTGTCACTGTGGTTTTGCCATCGACCTGGGTCTGCTGCGGACCCTTCGCGTTCTGCCAGCCTTGAGTCAGGCTGTTGTCGACCTTTAAGCCACCCTCGCCCAGGCCGTCCGGCACGAACTGCACCGTGCCCAATGCGGCGGCGCGCCCGGCCGCCTGCGCCGCTTGTTGCGCGGCAATCGCGGCGACGGTGTTATTCAAGGTCTGAATCGAGCGCTGCAACTGCGCATTGGCTTTTTGCTGCTGGGCCAATGGCGGTGTCATCCCCGGCAGCCCCCCCACGCTCGGACGCGCAGCCGCAGCCTGTTGCGCCGCACCCTTGGCGGCAAACCAGCTCGAACTGAACGCCGTTTGCGCCTGCGCACTGCCCGCCACCAGACACAACGCCACCGCGTGCGCCAACGGCTTGAGCAGCCACAGCGTCGGATCCAAGACTTCACGTTTGGATGACAGAGCGTTGGTACGACGACGGGATGGGCGAACGAGCATCACTACGAGATCCTTTTTTGATTGCCACATATGGCCGCAGGCGCGCAAAAACCTGCTGTTACGACATAGGCCGTTGGCGGAGGGCGCGACCGAACGGATGTCACACAAACTTCATGTTCGGCGTGTATTCGAGCCAAAAAAAATGACGGCAACCCGAAGGTTGCCGTCATCGGCGTTACGACCGCGCGAGCTTACAAAGGACGACCGATAGCGTTGCAGACGCTGGCGTTGTTGATGTCCAGGTTGTTGCCCGAAGTGTTGGTGATGAAGTTGGCGGTCACAGCGGTTTTCCAGGCGTTAGGTACAGCGACGAATTTGTGAGCCTGGGTCGCAGTGTTGTTGCCCGGGTTGCTGTAGTGCTGGGTCAGGAAGGCTTTGACGTCCGCGGCCACGGCTGCATCCTTGTAGCACTGACCGAAGATGAAGTTGGTGTAGGCAGCCAGTTTGTAACCCGAAGTCGGGTTAGCAACCACTGGCGACCACTTGGACGGATCGGCAGCATCGATAGCATTCGCCGGAGGATTGACCGACGACAGCGCCAGCGTCACGTTGAGCGCAGTCGGCTGAACACCGTTGACGCGAGCAACAACAGCGTTGCTGGTGGCATCGACGCCGTCCGGACCTACATAACCGATGGAACCGTCAACCGCGTTCACGGCAGTGGCAACTTCGGAAGTGTTGGCGACGCCGACCCAGTTCGAAGGCAGAGCGATGCCGCCGATACGAGCGCTGGTGAAGGTGGAGTTGGTCGCAAACTGAGTCGGGCAGACCGAGTTCAGGTGACGAGTCAGGATTTCCGAAGTGCCGCTGGAAACGTTGCGATAAACGACGCGGATCGTGGTCGCGTCGGAAGTACCCAGCAGAGCACCCCAGGTGGTTTTCTGGCCCGAGAACACTTCGCACAGCTGAGCGCTGGTCAGGTTCAGCGCGGTCTGGCCGGCTTTTTTGTATGGGATGGCAACCGAAGTGGCCACCGACGGCAGTTGAATCAACGGGCCGTACGAAGCGTTGTAAGTGTTCTTGTAGGTGCTGAGTTCCGCAGCGCTGAGGATCGAGTCGCTACCCGCGAAGTGCACGGTGCCGGTGGTGCTGAAGCCGGCCGGGTTGTTGGTCAGGAAAGCGGTCTTGCCACCGCCGCTGCCGATGGCCGCGTAGCTGAAGTTGGCAGGCAGGATGCTGTCGGCCGAACCTTTGTACAGAGCGGCTGGCAGAGTTGCACCGCCACCGGTAACGGCCATGGCTTGAGCGGAAGCCAGGGCGGCGACGGTCAGGGAAGCGGCGATCAGAGTGCGCTTGAACATGAAGAATCTCCTTTTCAACGATGGTTGTGAACACAGGTTTTCAGGGGTCTTGCATGACACTGGGAAGACTCACCGCTGACCTTCGCAAGCGGGGTCCGTGGTTAAGTCGCACTGAGAAATTCGCAGTTTCCGGTGACAGATAAAGGAAAAAACCTCGGGAGCTGCGCGGGGTTTTTCAGGGGGGTTTCTCGGGTGTTTGCGGGAGATTGAGAGGGGGCTGGATCAGCGGTTTGACGCAATCAGGCTACAGCCGTTGAAGGCTGGTTGCAGATGACAGAAAGGAGAACCCGAGGATGGTTCTTTTGAGGGTCGGGTGATGCTGAAGTATTGGAAAAAAGTCTGAATTATTTGTTGTTCTGACTGGCGCCTTCGCGAGCAAGCTCGCTCCCACAGGTTCTTGTGGTGTGACATATATTGCATTAACAACTCTGTCCCCTGTGGGAGCGGG
>NZ_JASCPO010000144.1:0-14798 GCF_029960145.1 Pseudomonas sp. PS01299
TTGGAAAAAAGTCTGAATTATTTGTTGTTCTGACTGGCGCCTTCGCGAACAAGCTCGCTCCCACAGGTTCTTGTGGTGTGACATATATTGCATTAACAACTCTGTCCCCTGTGGGAGCGGGCTTGCTCGCGAAGAGGCCAGACCAGACGACCTCGGAATCAGCTACTGCACCAACTGGTTGATCTCAATGATCGGCAACAACACCGCCATCACAATCACCAGCACCACCCCGCCCATCACCACAATCATCAGCGGTTCGAGCAACGCGGTCATACCCATCGCCCGGCGTTCGATATCGCGGGACAGCGTTTGCGCCGCCCGTTCGAGCATCGGCGGCAGTGCACCGGTTTTCTCACCACTGGCGATCAGGTGAATCAGCACCGGCGGAAACACGTTCTCCACCCGCAACGCCGCCGCCAGATTCACCCCTTCGCGAACCTTGGCTGTCGCATCGCTGACACTCAGACTCAAGCGATCATTGGATAACGTCTGCCGCGCCGCCTCCAACGCCCGCAACAACGGCACCCCGGCACCGCCGAGAATCGCCAGGGTCGAGGCGAAACGTGCAGTGTTCAGGCCCAAGACGAACCGTCCGATCAGCGGCAATTTCAGCACCCGATGATGCCAACTCAAACGCGCCGCCGGATTGCGCAGATACAGGCGCCAGCTCCAGAACGCCCCTGCCATGATCGCCGCACACAACCAGCCCCACGCCCGAATGAAATCACTGGCGGTGAGCATCGCCAACGTCAGTCCCGGCAAGTCCTGCCGCGCCTGGGAAAACGCACTGACCACCTGCGGCACCACGTAACTGAGCAGGAAAATTACAATGCCGATCGACACCAGCCCGACCACACCCGGATAGATGAAAGCGGTGAGGATCTTGCCGCGCAGGTTATTGCGCTCCTCGATGTAATCCGCCAGCCGCTCCATCACCTGCGCCAGATCACCGGACTCCTCCCCCGCAGCAATTAACGCGCGGTAGATCTCCGGAAAATCCCGTGGTCGCGCGGCCAGTGACTCGGCCAGACGCATGCCGCTGCGCACGTCGGCGCGCACCGCGCTGAGGGTGTGGGCGATGTGTTTTTTCTCGGCCTGCTCCACCGTTGCGCTGAGTGCCGCTTCCAACGGCAGGCTGGCACCGAGCAGGCTCGCCAGTTGGCGGGTGGCCCAGGCCAGATCGTTGTCCGACATACGCGCACTGAACAAGCCACCGCCGCCATGCTGGGCGACGTTGCTTTCCTTGTGCACCGACAACGCGGTCAAGCCACGGCTGCGCAACACGCCGAACGCCGCGCCCTGGCTGTCCGCCTCCAGGTGCCCGGACTCGATCTTGCCGGTAGCGTCGGCGGCTTCAAAACGATAGCGATTCATCAGGCGTCTCGGGTCACACGGAGGATTTCTTCAGGGGCGGTGGCGCCGCTGCGAATCCAGCGCTCGCCGTCCTCGCGCAGGCTGAACATCCCGGCCTTGGACGCCGCCGCACGCAAGGCCTGCTCCCCTGCCCCCTGGTGAATCAGGGTGCGGATGTCGTCGTCGATGCAGAACAATTCGTGGATGCCGGTACGGCCGCTGTAGCCGGTATGGTTGCAGGCGGCGCAGCCCACTGGACGCCACGTCCCAGGCGCTGCGGGATCCTCTTGTTTGCACTGATTGCACAGCCGGCGCACCAAGCGTTGCGCCAGAACGCCGAGCATCGACGAAGCGAGCAGAAACGGCTCGACGCCCATGTCGATCAAGCGGTTGACCGCGGACACCGCGTCGTTGGTGTGCAGCGTCGCCAGCACCAGGTGACCGGTGAGCGACGCCTGCACGGCGATTTGGGCGGTTTCCAGGTCGCGGATTTCGCCGATCATGATGATGTCCGGGTCCTGGCGCAGAATCGCCCGCAAGGCCAAGGCAAACGTCATGTCGATCTTGGCGTTGACCTGAATCTGGCTGATCCCCGGCAAGTCGTATTCCACCGGGTCTTCGACGGTGAGGATGTTGCTGGTGCTGGCATCGAGGCGTGCCAGCGCGGCGTAGAGGCTGGTGGTCTTGCCGCTGCCGGTGGGGCCGGTGACCAGCACGATACCGTGGGGCTGGCGGATCAGGTGATCGAGTCTGGCCAGCACCTGCGCGTCCATGCCGAGGGTTTCCAGGTGCAGACGCCCGGCCTGTTTGTCGAGCAAACGCATCACCACCCGCTCGCCATGCCCGGTGGGCACGGTCGACACGCGAATGTCGATGGGCCGCCCGGCCACGCGCAGCGCGATACGGCCGTCCTGCGGCAGGCGTTTTTCGGCGATGTCGAGTTGCGCCATGATCTTGATCCGCGACACCAGCGCACCGTGCAGCGCCTTGCGCGGCGAAACCACGTCACGCAGCGTGCCATCGACCCGGTAGCGCACCACCGAATGGGTTTCGAACGGTTCGATGTGAATGTCGCTGGCCTCATCGCGGGCGGCCTGGGTGAGCAAGGCGTTGATCATGCGGATCACCGGCGCGCCGTCCTGAGTGTCGAGCAGGTCGGTAATTTCCGGCATGTCCTGCATCAGCCGGTCGAGATCGACTTCATTTTCTGCTGCGCCAACCACAGCGGCGGCGCTGCCGGTGTCGGCGTAGGCCGTGGCGAGCAGGCCATCGAGTTCGTCGTCGCGCACGCGCTTGAGCGACGTCTCACCGAACTGGCGCCGCACCTCGCTGATCGACCAGCCGGGCGTCGATGGACACACGGTCAGCACGCCGTCGCACAGCAGAATGCGCTGGGCCTTGGCCCAGGCGTAGGGCAACGCACTCATCTCTTGAGCCCCCCCAATTCCCCTGTGGCGAGGGAGCTTGCTCCCGCTCGGGGGCGAAGCCCCCGTAAATCCGGCACGCAGGGTGTATCTGGAAGAATGGGGTAGCAGGTTTTGGGTCTGCTGCGCAGCCCAGCGGGAGCAAGCTCCCTCGCCACAGGAATGTTTTTCAGCTTGCGGGCCGAGCTCATGGCCTTGGCCCAGGCGTAGGGCAGCGAACTCATCTCAAAACCTCCCCAATCTCTCTGCCTGGAGGTGTTCCTGTGGTGAGGGGATTTCTTATGGAGAGCGTATTTCTTGTGGTGAGGGGATTTATCCCCGATGGGCTGCGCAGCAGCCCCGAAACCTGACATCCGAATCCATCTGACTGACCGCGTGCATAAGTTTTGGGGCCGCTTCGCTGCCCATCGGGGATAAATCCCCTCACCACAGGTTTACTTCTCAGATTGAGGGTCGGATTCAAAAGCGTGTACTCCCTTCGATCGGCACCGCTTTGATCGTCGCGCGAGGTCCCGAAGCCGGAACCGGACTCGGCACCCCCTGCGCCGCCGTCGGCAACTGCGGCGCCTGCATGTCTGGCATTGCCCAGCTGCGTTCCGGTTGCAGCCCGCCCTGGGCGCGGCGCATGAAGTCGTAGCGGTTGAGGGTGATGCTGCGCCCCGCTTCGCTGTCGCGGATGATGTACGGGCGCAGGAACACCATCAGGTTGGTCTTGGTGATCGCCCGGCGTTCGTTGCGAAACAGCGCGCCGATACCCGGCAGGGTCCCCAGCCATGGCACCGCCTCATTGCTCTGGCTATAGCCGTCCTGCAGCAAGCCGCCGAGGACCATGATCTGGCCGTCGTCGAGCAGGATGCTGGTGTCGATCGCCCGTTTGTTGGTGACGATGCCCGCCGACGCCGCGCTGGCCGAAGCGCGTTCGTCGATGCTGCTGACCTCCTGATAGATATCGAGCTTGACCGTCCCGCCCTCGGAAATCTGCGGCCGCACATTCAGCTTCAACCCCACCTCTTCACGGGTCACGGTCTGGAACGGGTTGTTGCTCGTGCCCCCACCGCCAGTGACGTAGCTGCCGCTGACAAACGGGATGGTCTGGCCGACAAAAATACTCGCCGCTTCGTTATCCAGCGTCAGCAGGTTCGGCGTCGACAGCACGTTGGTGCCGCCCTTGCTCTTCAGCGCTCGGGCCAGTACTTTGAGGTCGAGGATCTTGCCGATGCCGGGGATGTCGACAGTGCCATTGACGTAACCGAGGTTCAAACCCTGCGGCAGCACATCGAGACTGGTCTTGCCGTTGAGATTGATCCCTGACCCACCGAGGTTCGCCCCACCGATCACGCCTTTACCGCCGAGATTGCCGGTCTGCCACTGCACACCGAACTCGCTGGCATCGTCCTCCCCGACCTCGACGATCAGGCTCTCGATCACCACTTGCGCACGGCGCTGGTCGAGCAGATCGATGACCTCGCGCAGGTTGCGATACAACGGCTCCGGCGCAGAAATCAGCAAGGTGTTGGTGGTCGCGTCAGCCTGAATCGTCACCCCGCCGGCACTGAACGCAACGTTCTGTTCGCTGGCCTGACTGCCGCCGCTGCCGGTCGAACTGCTGCCCTGCGCATAACTGCCGCCGGTACTGCCAGTGCTCGACGTGGTCGAAGTGTTACCACTGGTTTGCGTGCCGCTCTGCGCACTCGATCCGCCATTGTTGTTGCCGTTGCTGCCCATGGCGCTGAGCACCGAGCGCGCACTGTCGCTGGTGCCGCTGTCGCTCTCGCCGGTGAGCAAACCGCGCAAGGCCTGCGCCAGTTTCGCCGCCTGCGCGTTACGCAAATAAACCACGTGCAGGTTGCTCGGATTGCTCTGCGCATTGTCGAGTTTGTAGATCAGGTTGCGCGCCAGCTCGGTGCGCTCGGGGCTGCCGGCGCGGATGATGATGGTGTTGGAACGCGGGTCGCCGATCACCGCGATTTTCTGTGTCGGGTCGTTGCCCGGCGCGTCGAGCAGATCCGCGACCATCGGCGCGATGTCGGCGGCGATGCCGTTCTGGATCTGCACCACGTCGGTGTCGATCGCGCTCGGGGTGTCGATGGTCTGGATCAACTGGGCGACGCGGGTCAGGTTTTCGGCGTAATCGGTAACGACGATGGTGTTGTTGCCGGGGTAGGCATTGATCGGATTGTTCGGCGAGACGATCGGGCGCAACACCGGAATCAGGTTCACCGCGTTCTCGTATTGCAGGCGGAAGGTGCGGGTGAGCATGCCGTTGCCGGCGGGTTTGTCCGGGCTGTAGATCGGCCCGCCGAGCAGTTTCGCGTCGGCCTCCGGCACCACCTGCGCGACGCCACCGACATCGACCACGCTGAAGCCCTGCATGCGCAACGCCGCTAGCAGCATGTCGTAGGCCTGGCGTGCCGGCACCTGACCTTCCGACACCAGCGTCAGGCTGCCCTTGACCCGAGGGTCGACCAGAAACTGCTGGCCGGTGGAACGCGACAACGCGCGCACCACCGCTTGAATATCGGCATCGACAAAATTCAGCGTCACCGGCTGATCGCCCAGCGGATTGCTCGGCAGTGTGCTACCGCGCGGGACGCCGCCACTGCGCGCGCGTTCGGTGATGTTGTGCATCTGCCGTGGTTGCGGCGCGGTTTGTGCCTGGGCGCGTTGCCGATCGAGCAGCGCATCGCCGCTGCGCTGGGTGTTGGCCAGTGGCCGGCCGAGTTCGCTGTCCACCAGCAACGGCGGCTGGTTCGGCGGCGTGGTGGTGTTGCTGCACGCGCTCAACGCCATCAGTAGCATCGGCAACGCCATGCGCGCCGGTTTGGATCCTGACCCCTTCATGAAGCTTCCTTAGCGCCCAGCGCCTGATCCATGCGAACGGTGCCTGACAATGTGCCGGCAGTGACTTCGGTCGAAGCGTTGTCGGCGCGTTGCAGACGGGCCTCGACCACTTGCAGAGAAAGCTGTGCCGGGGTGCTCAACAGCCAGTCGAGCACTGCGTCGGCCGGCGCCGCGTCGAACGTCAGCTGCCAAGCGCCAGTCTCCCCGGCCTGCAATTGGTAGTGCCCGGCCAGACCGGCAGCCAGTAGCGTCTGCTCAAGCGACTGCGCGAGACTTTGCCCTTGCGGACGTACGCTGATCTCGCGCAACAGCACTTCAAGGGCTTCGGTCTGCGCACGCAACTTCGGCGTTTCGCTTTGCCAGAAAGTGATTTTTTTCAGCGGTGGTTGAATCAATGCGACCCACACCAACAGCGACAGCAGCACCACCGCCATGCCGCCGACCATGCGTTTTTCGCGCAGGGCCAGCGCTTGCCAGCGCGCCTGAAGTTGCGCGCTGAAACGCTGCCAACGGGCGCGATACGCCGCGAGCGATGCCTTATTCATCTTCTGCTCCGCTGTCGTCAGCGCTTTCGTCGGGGGTGGTGACTTCGTCGCTCGGGCGCAGCAGCCAGCCTTCATCGTCAGCCGTCGCACTGATTCCGATCTGGGCTAATGCGGCTTGCCAATCCTTGTCCTTGTCATTGGCGCTGCGCCGGGCATCGGCCAGCAGACTCAACTGCAAGGTGCCGTCGACAAACGTCAGGCGCTCGACCGTGCCGGCCATGAACGGCATGCCACTGCCGGCCTGCAACACCAGCCGATTGAACGGCTGCGCCGGATCCTCCGCCGCGCCCTTCTGCCGCGCCGCCAATTGCTGACGCGCCTGCTGCAGCGGATTGAGGATCACCGGCAACTCGGGAAAGGCCTGCTTCACCCGCAGCGCCATCTGCGCCTTGAGCTGCTGACCCTGACTGGCTTCACGGGCGGCATACAGGTTCAAGCCGATGACCCACACCGCCACCGCCAATGCGCAAAGCCCCAGCGCCCGGCCCCAACCGCGATGCTCGCTGCGCTGCTGTTGCACCGCACCCTGCAGGCCCCAACCCGGCAACGGCCCGGTCCGGCGTTGCGCCTCGGCCATCGGCAATTGCGCTTCCGCCGGCGCTGCCGAGCCGATCCAGTGCAGCGGCGTGCCGCAGGTCAGCAGCCAATCGCCAATCTCGTCGTCGAACAGCGGCTGCACCCGCGCCACCTGTACGCTTTCGCGCAGCAACAAATGGCCGTCCTGCCGACAGGCCACCGTGCCCGGCAGCACCGGCAAGCAGTACGCCGCCGGGTACAAGCCACGTAGATTCAGACCGGCCTGCTTCAGCAATTGCCCCAGATGTTGCAAACGCTGACGCGGCGCCCAGGCGATCTGCACCTGCCCCGCTTCGTCCCGTGGACTATGAGCGATGTGCATGTCATTGCTATCGCCGAGCATCAAGGCCTGCGCCGCGCATTGCACCGCCGCTGCGGTCTTGTTCGCCGGTAACGGTGGCAAGTCGATGCTCGCCAGCAGACTGTCCGCCGGGTGCAGAAAAATGCTCAGCGCTGGCTGCTTCGCTGACTGCCCCAGTTGAGTAAAGGTCAGATGCTGTTCACGAATGACCTGCCCCTGACGGTCTAGCCACGCGCAGTCCAATTCACTGTCGAGACCCAACTGCGCCAGTGGCGGCAAACTCACACGCAACTGACTCATACGCCCACCCGCGACCAGATCACCTGCGGCAGACGATCCTCGCTACGGTGCAATAACGCATCGAGACTGACCCGCCGCTGATCACGCCGCGCCTCGCCGCGCAGACGAAACCAGTCGCTGGTGATGCCGACCTTGACGCTGGTCAGCTCCAGATTGGGCATGCGCAAGCGGTTGACGAAATCGCCACGGTTGATGAACCAGCGCCCGGCGTCACGCTCATTGATCAGCGCCTGCGCCCGCTCCAGCGACAACCCCGGCACATACGCGGCCAACACCGGCGCAGTGGCGGTGTTGCCATTGAGCCAAGTGGTGGCCGGAATCACCGTCAGGTACGGCGCCAGTTTGCCGATGACCGCCTCATTCACGCCCTCGACGCTGCGCAGATCATCGACGCTGCGCAGCATCGGCAACTTCGGATTCTGCGGCTTGCGCGACGCATTCGGCGACGTGGCGCGGCCACTGTCAAAGCCGTTTTTGCTCGCGGTGTTTTCGGCAATCTGCGGGTTCAACAGATACGGATAAGAGCCGATCACCCGCTGACTGATGCGCTGACTCAACCCGGTGCTGATGCCGATCAACTCGCACAGCCGCTGAAACGCCTGCACCTGCGCTTCATCGACACGCTCGTTGGCCACCAGATTGCGCAGGTTGAACTTGCCCTGCTCATCCTCCAGCCGCCCGTCGAAACCCTGCGCATTCAAGCGCTGCGCCCACGACTGATCGAGCCGGGTCAACGGATCACGCTGCCGCGCATCCCAGAGCAATTGCCGGCTGATCTCCAGCCCACCGTGCAACACCCAGCGCCCCTGCACCCGCTGCTGATCCGCCTCCAGCGCACGGGTCGAAACGCTCTGCCGGGTCAACATCCCCGCCGCAATCACCGCGACCACCGCAGCAATCAGCAGCGCACTGATGATCGCCATCCCCTGCTGGTTCGATTGGCTATTCATCACCGGCCTTACAGCTGCCAGGAACCGATATCGGCATTCACGCCGTCGCCGTCAGGCTGACCGTCGGCACCAAGGGAAAAGATATCGATCTCGCCGTTGGCGCCGGGGTTGAGGTACTGATAAGGCCGCCCCCACGGGTCATTCGGCAAACGCTCCAGGTACGAACGCCAGTTGCTGTTCTTCGCATCCGCCGGCCGCTCCACCAGCACTTTCAGCCCCTGCGTCATGCTCGGGTAAGTGCCGTGATCGAGGCGATACAACTTCAGCGCCTGCATCAAACCGCCAATATCCTGCTTGGCCGCCGTGGCCCGCGCCTGATCCGGCCGATCCAGCACCTTGGGCACCACCATCGCCGCCAGAATCCCGAGAATCACCACCACCACCATGATCTCGATCAGGGTAAAACCCTGCTGCCCACCGGGCATCCGGCTCGGTCGTCCGGGCTGTTTGAACTGCGCGATATCCATCTCGACATTCCCTTGGCTTGATTCGATTCGACGCGCAGTGTTGCAAGAAGATATGTCAGGGATGTTGAAAATCCTCGGGAGTTTTCGTCGTCAAGCCGTCAAGGACGCGGGTTAGGGTCGAGGGCTGTGTTCTGGTTTTGGGCCTTATATGCCTACTCGCTCCCGAGAAAGCGGATTCACCCTGATTGAAGTGCTGGTGGCGCTGGCGATCATCGCCGTGGCGATGTCGGCGGCCGTGCGCGTGGCGGGGTTGATGACGCAGAGCAGCGGGATTTTGCGGGATCGCTCGATTGCAATGATCGCGGCGCAAACGCGCATGGCGGAGCTGCAACTGGAAGGTCGATTGCCGACTGGTGTGAAAGCTGTTGATTGTGATCAGGGACGGTTGTTGTTGCGGTGTGAGCAAGTAATCGCAGCGGCTGAAAATGGCCGACTACTCAAAATCGCCATCCAAGTCTTCAACCGCAACCAGGACGCCCCGCCCCTGGCCCGCCTGGAAACCCTATCGAATCGCCCCCTGTAGGAGCTGCCGAAGGCTGCGATCTTTTGATCTTGTTTTTAAACATCAAATCAAAAGATCGTCCGATCGCAGCCCGAGCCTCCGGCAGCCCCTACACAAACATCTCAGGCAACAAAACAACGCATGCCCCACACGATATCCGCAATCAGCATAAAACCCTGTGGGAGCGAGCTTGCTCGCGAAGGCGCCAGAATGAACACCCGGTCAATCACCAAGTGTCCCCGACACCTACATCACCCCGGCAACTGCAAATTATCCAACGCCCGATTCACCGCCAACTCCCCGAGCATAATCAACTGCGCAATCCCCGCCAGCGCGTGACGCTGCGACACCGGCAACAAACTGGCAATGTTCTGCGCGAGGGTTTTGGCCGAAGCGAGTGTTTCACTGGCATCCACCAGCAGTTCTTCGGTTTTGTTATCCGCCGTCACGGCATACATCCCACGGGTTTTACGCGGCGGCGGCGTGGAACCGGGCGGACAGAGGTAATGGTCGAGCGCGCGGTCGGCAGCTTCGTGGAGTTTTTTGGAATCGATGGATTCGTAGGGGGAAACCGAGGCGGTTTCGGGTGGGTTGGGTGTAGGTTTGATCATGGTGAAGCTCCTATAAGAATGGAGCCGCCCAGAACTGTCGCTAAACAGAAAGGTGGCGGCTGTACGCAGGTTAGCGAACCGGTTATAGGCACCCGGCAGACCCGAGGGTCTCCCGCATACAGCCACCATAGCGGAGTCGCAGACATTGAATCTGCGACAAAGCATGGAACGCTGATGCACCTATTTATAAGTCGAGTCGCTAAACCCGATCGCTGTTTCATCAGCGACCGCACCACAATAGAACCCGCCCCCAAGGCGCACAAGCCGGCGGATTCTGGCGTAGCTGTAGGCAATGGCGCAAGGATGTGTAGCCCGAGTGAGTATCTGGAGATGTCTTTTTAAACGCCGGTGTGTACCTAGACCTTACTGCGGAAAATCTCCCCTACATAGATCCATCCACTCATCGGGCCAGCTGACTTGCGTTTTTGGACTACATTTCACACCCGATGGCTGCTTTCGGCCAGAAGCGGCCATTCTGAACTGACCAGTTCCGGCCATCAGCGGACGATGGTAACGGGCAGAAAACGGCCAATGATGGAAGTTCATTCAGGGCTCCTCCAATCCTAAAACAGTCTTCATCCATCGTTGCTTCTGAATCGCTTTATATACTTCAGGACTCTAATATGATGCAGCTCCTTTGCTTCTTTCCGATGGCGATCTTCATAATTATATAATCTAAATACTTATATTTATGGGAAGAAGTGTCAGCATATACTTGCTTTCCATGTTTTTTGGTCGGAGAATGTCGTTACCAGTTTGTACATCACCCGATCAATTGCAGAAATAAATTTCTCTACATCTTCTATTCGCTTTATGACGTCTGATGGCGAAACACCTGGAATTTGTCCTGTGTGTGCTAGCTGACTTCTCAAGCTTCCTAACGATTCTAGCAAGCTCTGAGAGTTGCCTTTCAAAACGATATCAAGCTTAGTGAAAATTTTTGGCTCACCAATCCTGTGGAATATTTTTTTGATGTTCTCAACGGAAGGGTACTTGTGATTTGTAAAAATATCTTTTCCTGTGAATCTGAATATCGTTTTTGAGTTGTCGACGACCGTGCCAGCGTGAGTCTTTAGCGATTTTGCAACGGATGTGAGCGATTCAACTTCAGAATTCGTACCGATGGCGGTGCCATAAATTTTTGTTTTGTCAATCCGATGGAGGAATAAATGGGCCTGCAAATTCTCTGGGATTTCTGACCCTTTGATAGGCACAGACTGCAGGCCATTGGCTAACGCTGAAAAAATATCAGATATATAGTTTTCCAGAGTTGCATGAGCCAAAAAAATTGACGCAGCTATCACGTATTCTCTGATTGTTGACTCTATTTTTTTATTTTGCGACTTCCTTATTCTGGATTTGATTTCCTTAAAGTCTGACCTTGTGGTCTTTCTTGCAGCGCTGATTGAGTACGGCATTTCAGGCTTTTTTCTTGTAAGCGTTTTGAATTGCTTGGGCTCGATATTTAACCTGTGTTTCGTCACTAGTTGCTACGCCGATTGAGCGACGAAATTTTGGATCGTTTTCGACTAGTTTCCCCAGGATGGATTGAGATTTTTCTTGAGTTAATTTGGCAAGAGCATTGGTTGATCCGAGCTCGTAAAAGCCGACCATCAAAGCATCATACAGCGCAGAATTGAAATTGCTAATTACGTTGAGATCCCCATCAAATAGTTTGAATGTGAGATCTCCAAGATGCGACCTTACCAAGTTCAAAGTATCAACAAAACTCTTAAGTAGTGCAGATTTCCGCTTCTCTGTTATCTTCCTATTAGAATCCGAGAAGTCATTAATGAAAGTCGCCAGCGGCTTTTTGTAATTCGCATGATTTTCACTCAGCGCCCAAAACCTCAAAACAAGTTCTTCAGCCTTCATACGCTTGTCATTTTTTATTTCAAGAGCAGTGAGAAAGTTTGAGTCTTTAACCGCCTTAGTGGCGAGAGACATTAAATCGCCAAAATATAGCCCATGTCTAAGCTCTTGCGGAGTAAGCTTTGTGGCACCCGAATTTAGTCGTTCAAAAACGTCAAATTTAACCTGTGGGTGAGTATCTTTTAAAATAACAATGCATCTTAGTGTGCGATTCTGGATGTGACGCTGAAAACGAGGATCCAGTTCAAAAAATCGACTACCATCAAGCTCGGGGTATGCGGTTAACCCTTTTAGGGGAAACTCGTTGCTAAAATATTTTCGCATCGTAGTCAGACGCTGATTCCCGTCTATCACCGAGAGCTTTTCGTCGGACTCTTGATTCAAGTAAATAACTGGTATTGGGCATTGAATTATCAGGGATTCTATTAATCGAGATGCTTGTGCATCAGACCACACATATCGCCGCTGAAATTTCGGTATGAAAATTGACCCATCATTCAGCTTTTCAACAATGGTTTCAACAGTGAAGTCGTAAGTCTCAGTATGCAACTTTCTCTGTTCAGGTGGAATTGAGAGTACACCATCTGCGAAATCGTCCTGTTCCAAAGCCTCAGGAAAGAGTACATCTGCTAATTGCTCTGCTGTGCGCTTGCCGGCCATCGTATTACCCCCCAAATTTCACTAGAATGACTTGTAAAGTGCTAAGGATCAAGCATTTACTCGACCACATAGACAAGGCTTGGCTAAGCCCGCTTCTGATCGGAAGCAGCCACTCTTGACAGACTGCTTATCGGCCCCAAAAACATGTCACATGTAGATAACGATAGCGTTCAATGATCCGGCCCCAGGAGTCTCGGATTACAATTCGAACCCTGAAGTTAACAATTGAGGGTGTACGGTCTCCCCCCACACACATTCGGATCCTTAAAGTTATTGTTTTGGTTTGTATTTTTTTCTTACTCTAAGGACTGGATCAACATCAATCGCAATCATTTCAACTGAATAGTTTAATCCCCGAAGAACCTTAAGGGCATTTTTCAAAGTAACTTTTGAAAAAAAAGGCAGATCTAGAGGTAATTTTTTTGTAGTCGCAATAGCGTAAACTATTTTATAGCTCGCGGGATCTGGGCGCGGGATGGGGTCTGCCAACTGCACTGATTGTGGAAGTTTTGAATTAAGCTTTTTTCTAAATTCAGCATCCCTGACGAATGCTTCTGCCGACACGCAACCCTGTGAAAACAAATGGCTTAACGTGCTTGAGCTCCTATAGTATTTAACGTGTATTAAATCCTTTCCATTTCGAACTAAATCACAAAACTCAAGCTTGTCATAAGCCCCCCCTATCTTAATATTTTTCTTATCAAGCAATTCGAATGATGGATCACTGGTTAGAGCCTGATTGTAATCCTCCTCTCTATCCTCACTGTAAATTGGGAAGCGGTGTTTGTATGTCTCAAGGCTTGACAAGCTCGCGTCGACAGCTGTTAGGAACTCACTATTAACTTTATACCAAGTCGAACTTCGCAAGATGAATTGATCAGCGCCATACTTTAGTTCGGCATATAAGCACTTGTAAGCGCTCCAGCTTTTTATAGCATGATACTGCGAGTCATTTACGTGGATCGAGGTGTGTTTAAGGCTTTCAACAGATATTGGTAGCGATTTACTATTCAGATAGGATATAAGTTGAGGTAGTTCAAGTACTGCGTGTCGCTCACTGCGCGCGTACAAATCAAACGAGTAGCCGATCTGTTCTTCCCAGTCTACAATTTCTGGCTCCCCAAGCCATAAGCAGGACAAGTCTTGACCGCAAAGTATTTTTTCCAATTCAAGATCGAGTATATCAATATCATCGTGATCTCTAACCTTGTTCACGTTATCTACCCATTCAAAGCTTTCTGGAAGTTTCTGCTTATACCTCTTGAGTGCTTCCGCAAGAATTTTTTCCAGCTCATTTAGATCTGTATTAGTGATTACTGTTAGTGCGTCTCTCCCCGTAACGTGAGACCCGAAAAGTTCAACGATTGAAATACCAGTGACGGCGTACAACATCTCCAAATCAGAATCCATATGCAAATCGAATATATCAACTTCCTTAGTGCTCTGAGTGCGTGAATTCAGAGGATTATGGTCGTAGCTTGATTTGTCTAAGCTTCTAAGCTTGTCTGGATCAACAGAGTTCAAAGTGACGCGCAATCCAAAGTCGCGTTCAATTGCCTCTTCGTGTAAAAGGTGAAAGCCGGTACCAAATGTTAGTAGAAATTTATTCTCATGCACTGTAATGCAAAGAACGGCCCCAACGCTATTACTGCATCCAAAGGCATCAAAAGGAACCTCAGGTCTGGAGGTAAACAGTTGAGTCCATGGTGGCGAGTGCTTTGGGGGTTCCTTTTTTATATATAATCTTGCCGTCTCTAATCCGGAAATATCAAGCTCAATTGGCGGATTTGTATTTTCTAGCTTTAATAGATCGAAGTCTGCAGCTTTCGGATTTTTTGCTAAGTAAATGGATAGCTTTTCTTTTCGTTCTTTTTTTATTTTTCGTGCGCTAGCAGCTGGGTAACTAGACGCGGTTGCGACGATGCTTCCTATCAGCATAGCAACTTCTCCTAGCGTTACATCTTCAACCTGTTTATTGGTCTAACAATAATTTAATTCTCTGCATTTCTAGCTGCAGGGGTGCCTTGAAATTCCTACCTCTGACCGCTCCGAAGACAAGCATAGACCAGCACCTACCAATCATCGTCCTTTCTTTAAACCATCTGAAATGATTCGATGGATAACTGACTGTTCAAAAACTCTCATCTTCGACCATATGGCAGGTCAGAAACGTCTGCTTCTCGCCGATAGCGGACATTTTCGACTGCCTACATCAAGCCGGAAGCGACAAGAAGCACTCGATTGCGTCTCGGTTTCCTGCTTTTGTAGGCTCATCAACAGGCATTCAACTGAACGGCAAAAATAACGACTCAACCCTACAGATCACGGTCTCATAAGGCTCGGCAAAACCACCCCCTCCCCCAACCTCTCCACCCCCAACCTCACCCTCTCCCCCC
>NZ_JASCPO010000145.1:0-14747 GCF_029960145.1 Pseudomonas sp. PS01299
CTTCGCGAGCAAGCCCGCTCCCACATTGGATTTGTGTCGATCACAGATCCAATGTGGGAGCGGGCTTGCTCGCGAAGGCGTCAGATCAGACGCCCGAGGACTACTTCTCGAAACCGCTCGAAGGAAACACATCACTCCCGCGCCAGCGCCGCACCGAACGCTGGAAGAACAGGCTGTTCGGCACTTGCACCATGGCGCTGCCCGTCCCGAGCTCCTCGGCTTCGATCAACGTGGTGTAGAGCAGATTGATCGCCACCACCCGGCCCTTGACGCCCGGCTTGTCGGTGGTGTCCACCAACTCGACCACATCGCCGAGGCGGAACGGGCCGACGGTGAAGATCAGGATCGCGCAGAGCAGGTTCGACAGCACACTCCACATGGCGAAGAACGCCACCGCCGCCACCGCGACGAAACCCGACAGCGCCGTCCACAACACCGTGGCCGATACGCCGAGGCGCTCCAGCACAAAGATCAGCGCGCTGCCCATGATCAGCCAGCGCAGACCGCCCCGCAGGGGCATCAGCAACTGCGGCGGAAACGGATAGCGCTCGCCCAGGCGGGTGAGGAATCGAGCGACGACACGTTGAGCGAAGTAGCCGGCCAGCAGGATCAGCAGAATCTGCACGCCGAGCCAGATCGGTTCGACCCACACCGCCGGCAGCGGCAGCTTGAACGCTTCCATCAGGACAGCGCCTCCAGCTCCGCCTGCATGCTTTCCAGCGTTTCGAGTGCCTCCATCCACGCTTCTTCCAGCTCGGCTTCGCGCACTTTCAGCTTGGCCTGCTCGGCCAGCAGATCACGCAACTCGTTCTTGCGTGCCGGCTCGTAGATGTCGCTGTCACCGAGGCTGGCGTCGACCTTGGCGAGTTTTTCGTGGAGCTTGCCCAGTTCGGCTTCGAGCTTGTCGGCCTCGCGCTTGTGCGGTGCCAGTTGCTGACGCAATGCAGCAGCGGCCTGGCGCTGGGCCTTCTTGTCGGTCTTGTCCGGGTTGACCGGGGTGTTGCTGACCGGCGCATTGCGTTGACGATATTCCACCAGCCAGCGCGCGTAATCTTCGAGGTCGCCATCGAACTCTTCTACCTTGCCGTCAGCGACCAGGTAGAAGTTGTCGGTGGTGCTCTTGAGCAAGTGCCGATCGTGAGACACCACCAATACCGCGCCGCTGAATTCCTGCAGCGCCATGGTCAGCGCCAGGCGCATTTCCAGGTCGAGGTGGTTGGTCGGTTCGTCGAGCAGCAACAGGTTCGGCCGTTCCCAGGCGATCAATGCCAGCGCCAGACGCGCTTTCTCGCCACCGGAGAAATTCAGCACCGGCTCGTCGATGCGCGCGCCACGGAAGTCGAAACCACCGAGGAAGTCGCGCAGAGTCTGTTCACGCTCGGTCGGCGCCAGACGCTGCAAATGCAGCAGCGGGCTGGCCTTGGCATCCAGCGAGTCGAGCTGATGCTGGGCGAAGTAGCCGACGACGGTGTTCTCGCCACGGGTCAGACGCCCGGCCAGCGGTTCGAGCTCGCCGGCGAGGTTCTTGATCAGGGTCGATTTACCGGCACCGTTCGGCCCGAGCAGACCGATCCGCGCACCCGGGGTCAGTTGCAGCTTGACCTTCTCCAGGATGGTTTTGTCGCCGTAACCCAGGCGCGCATCGGACAGGTCGATCAGTGGACTGGAGATCTTGGTCGATTCGCGGAACACGAAGTCGAACGGTGAATCGACGTGGGCCGCCGACAGCTCTTCCATGCGCTCCAGGGCCTTGATCCGGCTCTGCGCCTGACGGGCCTTGGTGGCCTGAGCCTTGAAGCGGGCGATGTAGCTTTCCATGTGCGCACGTTGCGCCTGCTGCTTCTCGTAGGCCTGTTGCTGCTGGGCCAGACGTTCGGCACGGGCGCGTTCGAACGCGGTGTAGCCGCCACGGTACAGGGTCAGTTTGCGCTGATCGACATGAGCCACGTGATCGACCACTTCATCGAGGAAGTCGCGGTCGTGGGAAATCAACAGCAAGGTGCCCGGATAGCTTTTCAGCCACTCTTCGAGCCAGATGATCGCGTCGAGATCCAGGTGGTTGGTCGGTTCGTCGAGCAGCAACAGGTCCGACGGACACATCAAGGCCTGCGCCAGGTTCAGACGCATCCGCCAGCCACCGGAGAAATCTCCTACCTGACGATCCATCTGTTCATTGGTGAAACCGAGACCGGCCAGCAACTTGCGCGCCCGCGCATCGGCGGTATAGCCGTCGGCGCTGTCGAGTTCGGCGTGCAGACGGGCCAGAGCCGTGCCATCGTGGGCCGCTTCGGCGGCGGCGAGGTCACGTTGCACTTCGCGTAGACGCAGGTCGCCATCGAGCACATAGTCGACCGCCAGGCGTTCGAGGGTGTCGACCTCCTGGCGCATGTGCGCGATCCGCCAGTCGGCCGGCAGCAGGCAATCGCCCGAGTCCGGGTGCAACTCGCCGCGCAGCAAGGCAAACAGGCTGGATTTGCCGGCGCCGTTGGCACCGATGAGGCCGGCTTTGTGGCCGGCGTGCAGGGTCAGCTCGGCGTCTTCTAGCAGACGTTGCGGGCCACGCTGTAAAGTCAGGTTCTGAAGTCGGATCATAATGGCGGCGGAGTCTACCAGCTTCGCTCACAACTGGCGCGAGTAGCACGATGTCCTCTGACCTGTGGAGCTTTTCCCTTGCCATCTACGCCCGACCGGGCGTGGAACCTGCCTGCCTGCAACTGCAAGCGGCGGGGGCCAATGTCTGCCTGCTGCTGTGCGGTCTGTGGTTGGAACAACGTGGCGTGGCCTGCGACGAACAACGCCTGGAGCAGTTGAAAACGCTGGTGGGGCCGTGGGATGCGGAGGTGGTGCAGCCACTGCGTGCATTGCGCACTCAATGGAAAACCCTGGCCGAGGAAGATCCGGTACTCAAGGGTCTGCGAGAACAAATGAAAGCATTGGAGCTGGAAGCCGAACGGCATCTGCTGTGGCAACTGGAACAGGTTGCGCAGGACTGGCCGCACGATGAAGTATCAGCGTCCGGGCAATGGCTGGAGAGCCTGGCGGGATCGACCGCCAGCCCGAACCGCGACGCGCTGCAAGTGCTGCGCGTCGCGGCAACCGGCACTTAGGAAGCGCTGGTCGGGTTGCTGCTGGCGCTCGACGCAGCGGCTGGCGTTGGCGCAGTCGTGGTGGTCGAGGTGGAAGCGGCTGGAGCAGGCGCGGCGGCCGGCGCCGGAGCGGTTGGCTTGGCAGCCGGTGCAGTCGCCGGTTTGGCGGCAGCAGGTTTGGCAGCGGCCGGTTTTTTCGCGGCAGGTTTGGCAGCCGGTTTGGCGGCTGGTTTAGCGGCCGGCTTGGCGGCTACCGGTTTGGCAACAGGCTTGGCTGCAGCGGTCGCAGGTTTTGCTGCTGCAGGTTTGGCAGCGGTTTTAGCGGCAGGCTTGGCGGCAGGCTTGGCCGCTGGTTTGGCAGCAACCTTGGCAGCAGGTTTTGCCGCGACCGGTTTGGCCGCAGTCTTGGCTGCCGGTTTTGCCGCAGCGGTTTTCGCGGCAGGTTTGGCAGCCGGTTTTACCGCTACTTTGGCAGTTGGTTTAGCAGCAGCGGTTTTTGCCGGAGCGACTTTGCGCGCAGCAGGTTTTGCTGCTGGCTTGGCAGCCGGTTTGGCCGCTGCAGGTTTGGCAGCGGCAGTACGTGCGGCCGGTTTCGCAGCGCTCGCCGCAGCCGGTTTTTTCACTGCGGTTTTGGCGGCGGTTTTAGCCGGTGCCTTGGCTGCTGGTTTGGCTGCCGGTTTGGCTGCCGGTTTTGCCGCAGCGGTTTTCGCCGGGGCTTTCGCCGCAGCAGGTTTGGCTGCCGCTTTTTTCGCAGGCGCTGCTGCTGGTTTGGCGGCGCGGGAGGACAGCGCTTTGCCGGCGGCCTCTTGCACCCGGCCGACACCCTGGGCCAGTTTCAGGCTTTCCTGGGCATCGCGCTTGAGTTGCAGAATGTAGCCGCGAGTGTCGGACTGACGATCCTTCAACGCATCGAGCAGGTCTTCAAGTTCTTTGACGGCAGCCTTGGCCTTGTTCTGCGCCTTGGCTTTACCGGCAGAGGCTGCGTCCTGCAATTTGGTGCGGGACTTGTGCAGTTTTTCTTGCGCCTTGCCGCGTTGCTTTTCCAGTTTGGCGAGCAGTTTTTCAGCATCAGCCAAGGCTTGGGAGCAAGCGTTTTCCAAATGCTCGAGCAGGCTGCCCGAGAGTTGTTGGAGTAAGTGCAACGGAGTGTTTACAGGCTTCTTGGTGGCCGACATGGTTTACCTCCTGGCTGACGTGAGTGCGGCTCATACTAGACCTCTGCAGTTACCGCCGCTAGGTCATCTTGACAGTATCGAAACCGTTGCGTTGCAACGAAGCGAAAATGTTCTGCACAAAGACAAAAGCAGTTCACCGTTGCAGACCTTCGCGCTGGCATAATCGCCCGCATCTCAGGACGGAGAGTGCCCATGTCGCGCTACCTTTTTTTATCCCTCTGGATGATTTTTTCCGCCGCCCACGCCGAGGAAAAAACCACCGCGAACGATGCTCACGATCTGGCCTACAGCCTCGGCGCCAGCCTCGGTGAACGCTTGCGCCAAGAGGTGCCGCAACTGCAGATTCAAGCACTGGTCGACGGTTTGCAGCAGGCCTATCAAGGCAAGCCACTGGCACTGAGCGAAGCACGGATCGAGCAGATCCTCGCCGATCATGAATCGCAAAACGCCGAGCACTCATCTCTGCCGTCGAGCGATGCCGCGATGGAAAACGAGCAGCGTTTTCTCACCGCCGAAAAAGCCAAACCGGGTGTGAAGGAACTGGCCGACGGCATCCTGCTGACCGAACTGACGCCGGGCACCGGTGCCAAGGCCGGCCCCGATGGAAAAGTCCAGGTGTTGTATGTCGGACGACTGCCGGATGGCACCGTGTTCGATCAGAACACTCAGCCGCAATGGTTCAGCCTCGACAGCGTGATTGCCGGCTGGCGTACTGCGTTGCAGAACATGCCGGTGGGTGCCAAGTGGCGACTGGTGATTCCATCGGATCAGGCCTACGGCGCCGACGGTGCGGGCGATCTGATCGCGCCGTTCACACCGTTGGTGTTTGAAGTCGAATTGCGCGGTGCAACGAGCTGACCGACGCCGATTCGCCGGCATAAAAAAACGCGGTGCGCTTTCGGCGCATCGCGTTTTTTTTGCCTGAGAAAACCAATCAGGCCTGAGCGGTATCTTCTTCCTTGTGTGCCGTGTGCAACACTTCAATCAGGCAGTCTTCAAGTTCGAAGCGTTCGTGAAGCAGGCCACCGAGCTCCTTGAATTTCTCCGCAACGCATTTGCCTTCGTCGCAAAGGTCGTTGAACGCGAGGAGTTTTTCGGTGATGACGTCGATGCGCGGGTAGATTGTCTCGGCCAATTCCAGACCGCGCGTGTCACCGAACGCCTTGGCTTCGCCGGTCAGCTGTTCGTAGATTTCGAAGTGCCCGGCCGAGACGTAATCGACCAGCACGCCGCAGAATTCAAGCAAGGGTTTACGGTTCTCGGACAGAGCCTGGGGTTTGTCACCCAACTTGTCGTAGGCACCGATCAGATCTTCACGCTCCTGCAACCAGCGGTCGATCAGCAGATGAACTCCACCCCAGCGTTCCTGAGCATTCTGACAACTTTCGAGCATGGCGATCTCTCTTCCCTTGTGGGTCATGCTGCTCTACACCCGCGCCCCTCTTCTGGCTGTTATCGCTTGGGGGCCGACCGGGCAGAGCGTCATCGAGCAACATAAATCCAATGACACGTGCGGGCCAGATTATGCCCGCACGCCTATGGCTTCAAGGTACGCAGGAGATAAAGTTCATACAAGTGTTTAATCCCTGACCAGCGTGCGGTGCGACGCTTCGCCGCTGAGCGGTCGCTGCAGAGCGCTCCAGACCAGCCGCAGCAATTGATAGACCGCCAGGATCGACATCGCCACAAAGAACAGCAGGCTCCATTCCGGGATGCTCAAATCGAACAGCGTCCAGGAAATTTCTGCGCAATCTACACCGCCTCTAAGCATCCGCAACGTTGCACACAACCACGGCAGGTTGCTGAACAACGCTTCGGCATCAGGCGCGCACCTCGTCATCTGCATCAACGGGTCACTCTGCAACAACACCTGTCGCCAGGCCGCCGTCGTCCCGCCCAGGCTCAGGCCAAGCGCGGCGACCCAGTACAGCGACAGGCCGACACGCCGTGGGCCGTGGACCGCCGCCAACCCGCAACAGAACGTCAGCAACGCCATGAAAAACCTTTGCGCCAGGCACAGGCTGCAGGGCGTCAGCCCGACCGCATACTCGAGATAATAGGAAGCTCCCAGGGCCATGGCCCCTGCAGTGAAAGCCGTGAAAAACAAGGAGCGTGAACAGGCCAACGACATGGCTTTTCCGTAACAGTGGAGACAGGCAGTTACGGTAGAGGAAAGCTTGTCAGCCTTTCAAGGCAGGGCTTTGGCGACAGTTCACCAGAAGTGTAGGGAAAACCCGACAGGTGCGAGAGGAATAGGTGTAGTCCGTTGTAGGACTTTGCCCAAGACGCCCGCCACAGGTAATTTTTCGCTCACTGAACGTTAACGAGGGAGCATGCTCCCTCGCGATATCAGGCGTGAACCGGCACCGGCAACGGCGCGGCCAGCAGACGCTCATCCAGCAATCCGAGACCCTCTTGGAACAGCTGGTTACTGCGCTCGGTGTCACCCAGTTGCGCAAGCAGACGTGCCAGCTCGGCGCAGGCTTCAGGGTTACGCTGCACTCGCAGACTGCTTTCCAGGTAATCCCGTGCCTTGCCCCACAAGCTGGCTTGCAGACAGAGACGACCGAGGGTCAGCAACAGGCTCGGGTCAGCAGGATGTTCCTTGAGCCAACCTTCGGCGGTCTGCAACTGACGCGCCGGATCGCTGCCGCGCACCAAGCCATACAGACGCGCGAGATGGCTGTCGTACTTGCGCTTGAGGGCACTGCGCAGGATTTCTTCAGCTTCGACCTGAGCACCCAACTGACGCAATTGCTCGGCGTATGCCAGCACCAGCGCCGGCTCCTGACGCTGCGCGGAGGTCAACTGCTCCCAGGCACGGGTGAGTGACTGCAGACCGACCTTGCCGTCCTCGTCCCGATGCGCTGCCAGAGACAGGTTGTTGCCCCAGGCACGACGTTCCAGTTCAGCCAGTTCGGCCGGCGGCAGCACCTTGTCCTTGCGCAGTTCCGGCAACAGGCGAATCACCGCCGACCAGTCGCCGCGCTGCTGATGCAGACGCTGCAACTGTCGCAAGGTCTGCACGTTATGCGGATGTCGCTCGTGCATCGCCTGCAGGGTCACCAGGGCGCCGTCGGTGTCACCACGATCGGTCTGCAACTGCGCATGACTCAAGGCAATCGCCAATTCGGCCTGCGGCTGGCGCTCCAGCGCACGTTCAAGCAACTGATCACACTCTTCGTACTTGCCTTGTTCGTTGGCCGCGCGTGCCGCGCCGAGGTAATACAACAGCGGCTGGCGCTCGGCCTCGGCGGCGCGAGACAGATGACGTTGCGCGCTGGCCCAGCGACCTTCGGCCAGATCCAGCTGCCCGTGTTCGATGGCCACCTGCACCCGCCGGCTGCGGTTGCGGCGCGACCACGGATTGACCACGCCACTGGAGGCCATGACCAGCTCGACCAAGGCCTTGATGCCCCAGATCAGCAGCCACAACACCGCGATCAGGCCCAGCGTGGCCCACAGACTGGCCTCGTAGCGGAAGCTCTTGTAGGCAATCAACACGTACCCGGAGTGCTCGGCAATCGCCAGGCCCAGTGCCGCCGTCGCGGCGATCACCAGAAACACGATCACATACAGGCGTTTCATGGCGTGGTCTCCTGCGCGGTATTGGCGGCAGGTTTGGCGAACGGTTTGACCGACTCTTCAGCGTTGACGTTACGGCGCTCCAGATAAGCCTGCACCGCACTCAGCGTGCCGGTCAGGTCCGGCGTCTTGACGGTGACCGGTTGCTGGCTCAGCTCGGCAACCTGTTCAAGCATGATTTTGCTCTGCGGATTGTCCGGATTGAAATTGCCCTTGAGCACGTCCCGCGCTTCGGTCAGTGCCTGGGTGTAGACCGGCGCCTGGCCATTGAGCGCAGCCCACTGCGCCTGCTCCAGCGCGAGACTCAGGGCCAGACGCACCTGACTCAGGCTCTGCCCGGCCAGCAGTGGCTTCACATTCTTGTCGGCATTGAAATCGATGCGGATGTAACGCGACACCTGATCCCACCACTGCGCCCAGCGACTGGCGCCATCGCCGTCAGCGGTCAGGCCCAGCAGCGACTCGCCGCGATCCTTGTACTCAGGCGCCAGCTCGGTCAGTTCGATGACCTGATCACGCAAGGCACCAATGCGCAGGAACAGACCGGTGCGATCCGGCTGCTCGGTGCTGCGCAGCGCGACGAGGGTTTTCGCCACTTGCTCGCGGGCGGCGAACGAGCCGGGATCGTTCTGCTCACGCAGAATTTCGTCGGCACCCTGCACCAGCGCCTGGGCGCTGCTGATGTCCTGCAAGGCCGACAGACGCAGGCTGGCCAGACGCAGCAGATGCTCGGCCTCGGCCAGACGCCAATCCTTGCGGCTGGCGCCGAGAACGGTTTCCAGACGCTGATTGAGGCGCTGCTGATCCCCCTGCAATTGCGTCACCAGACGCTGACGTTCGGCGAGTTCATCGGCACCGGGCAATTGCGCGAGGCGCTCGGTCAGACGCTGTTCGTTGAGTTTGAGGCTCTGCGCCTGATCGTTCAACGCCTGCACCTGATCCGACTGCTGTGCGGTGTTGCTCTGCAGGTGACGCACCTGCCAGACACCCCAGCCACCGATCGCCACGCCGGCAGCGCCGAGCAACAGGGCGACAATGGCCAGTCCGTTGCCTCGGCGCGGCTCTTTGGCCGGCGGTGGAGTTTCAACCTGGGCATCGATCACAGGCTGGACATCATCTTTAGGCAAGGCTGTTTCGCTCACGTATCCATCCTTTGCATTAGAGAACGGGCACGGGATGCTCCCGTAACGCCGTCAGCAAAGCCGCGGCACTCGCGCCGCGGCAATCCACAACTGTTCGGGCCCCGGCGGCATGTGCCAGCTCGGCAACCCTTGGGCTTGGCACAAACAACGGCAACTGCGCAATTGACGGCCAGGCATCGCCGGCCATCTGGCGCAAGTGCTCGAAACCCTGTCCACTGCTGACCACCAGCCCGTTCAAGCGTTCCGCTGCAATCCGCTGCGGCAGCTCTTGCGGCGGGTAGGCCGGCAGGTCACGCCGATACAACTCCAGATACTCGACACTAGCACCAAGCGCGCGCAGGCGCTCGGCGAGCAGCTCGCGGCCACCCTCGCCACGCAGGATCAGCACCTGCGCGCTGGGCTCGGTGACCGCCTCGCGCAGACGCGACAATTGCAGCAGGGCTTCACTGTCATCGCCGTCGGCGGGACAGTGCACATCGAGACCGTGATCGCGAAGAATCTGCGCGGTCGCCGCACCGACGCTGAACCACGGCATCGACAACGACTGAAGCCCATGAGCGTCCAGCAAATCAAGCGCAATCCGCGCCGCCGGTTTGCTGACCACGATGACCGCGCTGCAACCGGAAAGCTGCTTCAGCGCCTGACGTATTTTCTCAGAAACCGGCAGCGGCACGATGTCCAGAAGCGGCAGGCAACTGCTGGAAATCCCCTGCCCGGCCAACACCTCGGCCAGCGCCGCGCAATCATCCGCAGGGCGCGTCAGCAGCAGGCGCCAGCCAGTCACTCGTGACCTGCCTCGCCATACACCGCTTTGAGAATGTCGTCGGCACCCTGACCGAGCAGATCTTCAGCGACCTGCACGCCCAACGCTTCGACATTGGCACGCGGCGCACGCGCTTCGGCGCTGAGCAGCTTGCCGCCGCTCGGCTCGCCCACCAGACCACGCAGCCACAGCTGCTCACCTTCGAGCACGGCGTAGCATGCGATCGGCACCTGGCAGCCGCCATTCAGATGTTTGTTGAGGGCACGTTCAGCGGTCACACGCGAAGCGGTATCGGCGTGATGCAACGGTGCGAGCAAGGCGTGGATTTGCGTGTCGGCGCTGCGGCACTCGATGCCGACGGCGCCCTGACCACCGGCCGGCAGACTGTCATCGACACTGATGGCCGAGGTGATACGGTCTTCAAAACCGAGACGGATCAGGCCGGCCGCCGCGAGGATGATCGCGTCGTACTCGCCGGCATCGAGCTTGGCCAGACGAGTGTTGACGTTACCGCGCAGGAAGCGGATTTCCAGATCAGGACGACGGGTCAGCAACTGCGCCTGACGCCGCAGGCTAGAGGTGCCGACGATGGCGCCGGCAGGCAGCGCATCCAGGCTGGCGTAAGTATTGGAAACGAAAGCATCGCGCGGGTCTTCGCGTTCGCAGATACAGAACAGGCCAAGGCCTTCGGGGAAGTCCATCGGCACGTCTTTCATCGAATGCACGGCGATGTCGGCTTCGTTTTCCAGCAGCGCGGTTTCCAGCTCCTTGACGAACAGGCCCTTGCCGCCGATTTTCGACAGCGGCGAGTCGAGCAGCTTGTCGCCGCGACTGACCATGGGCACCAGCGTCACCAGCAGACCCGGATGGGCCGCTTCCAGACGGGCTTTGACGTATTCGGCCTGCCAGAGGGCCAGCGCACTTTTACGGGTGGCGATGCGGATTTCGCGAGAGGACATGGATCAATCCGTACTGAATAGATACGGCGGATAATAACAGCTCAGCCAAATCCACTTTGACTTGAATCAGAAACGGCGTGGCCTCCCTGGCCTGCGATGCCCGGTAGAAGAAAGTGAAACCAAGCGCGAAGGCCGGGTCAGAGGCCCTGCATCATCTTGCGCACACCGGCCACATGCCGACGGCTGACGATCAGCGCATCACCATTAAGGCCTTTGAGGAACAGCTGGAAATGCCCCAGCGGCGTGCGTTGCAGACGTTCGATGCGGTCACGGGCGACCAACGCGTTGCGGTGGATACGCACGAAACGCTCGCCGAATTCGTCTTCGAGGGCTTTCAGCGGCTCATCCAGTAGCACCTCGCCGCTTTCATGGCGCAGGGTCACGTATTTGTGATCGGCAATGAAATAGACCACCTGATCCAGCGGGATCAGCTCGATGCCTTTGCGGGTGCGGGCGCTGATGTGACTGCGCGGGCCGTTACCGCTTTCGGCGGCGGGACGGGTCAGGGCCGAGAGTTGCGCCCGGTTGGGACGTTCAGCCCGTTTCAGGGCGTCATGCAGATGTTCGGTTCGCACGGGTTTCACCACATAGCCCACGGCGCTGGCCTGCAGGGCTTCCACGGCAAATTCATCGGGGCCGGTGCAAAACACCACGGCCGGTGGCGTTTCGCGTTCGCACAGACGGGCAGCGACCTGCAGGCCATCGAGGCCCGGCATGCGGATATCGAGCAGCACGATATCCGGCTTGTGGCTGTCGATCAGCGCCAACGCCTCTTCGCCATTCGTGGCGCTGGGCTCCAGGACTGTATAACCCTCGAGCTCGCTTACCATTCGGCTTAGGCGCTCGCGAGCCAGTGGTTCGTCATCAACGATCAGGACATTCATATTGCGCTGGATTCCTGCGTGAGTCTCGCACAAGGATAGCGTAGACAGGTGAAGTGACATCCGTCACCGCGATCCACGCTAAGACTAGCCCGAGCGCCAAAAAGTGCCGTACGTCGGCCAGCAATATTTGCCAGTGTCCGGGTCGTACTGCTCAAAGCCCGCTGTTTCCTGCGTTTTTCACGGGGTATGCCAAAGGACAAAACCACCCACCCCCTCTTCTTATAGTCGGCGTCCGGACCTTTGTGCGATCCGCAGTCGCGCCGACCCTTATGTCCAACTGTAGACGCTTGCCGGGCCGATATTGCTCAATCGAAAAATATCCTTGCGCAAATCCCCCGCAGACGGCGCCGACTATGAATGAGCAGATGAGAAAAAAACGTATCGACCGGTGTCAGCGACAGGATTGGCAACCCTGTTATTATCCGCGCCAGCGTTTCACGCCTTCTTTCTTCAAGCCGATACGAGCGAATTCATGAGCACTGACAAGACCAATCAGTCCTGGGGCGGCCGCTTCAGTGAACCCGTCGACGCCTTCGTCGCCCGCTTCACCGCCTCCGTCACCTTCGACCAGCGCCTGTATCGCCACGACATCATGGGCTCGATCGCCCACGCCACCATGCTGGCCAAGGTCGGCGTGCTGACCGATGCCGAGCGCGACAGCATCATCGACGGCCTGAAGACCATTCAGGGCGAAATCGAAGCCGGCCAGTTCGACTGGCGCGTCGACCTCGAAGACGTGCACATGAACATCGAAGCACGCCTGACCGACCGCATCGGTATCACCGGCAAGAAACTGCACACCGGGCGCAGCCGCAACGATCAGGTCGCCACCGACATCCGTCTGTGGCTGCGTGACGAGATCGACCTGATCCTGGCCGAAATCACCCGCTTGCAAAAAGGTTTGCTGGAACAAGCCGAGCGCGAAGCGGCGAGCATCATGCCCGGCTTCACTCACCTGCAAACTGCTCAGCCAGTGACCTTCGGCCACCATATGCTGGCCTGGTTCGAAATGCTCAGCCGCGACTACGAGCGTCTGGTCGACTGCCGCAAGCGCACCAACCGCATGCCACTGGGCAGCGCCGCGCTGGCCGGCACCACCTACCCGATCGATCGCGAATACACCGCGCAACTGCTGGGCTTCGACGCCGTGGGCGGCAACTCGCTGGACAACGTTTCCGATCGCGACTTCGCCATCGAATTCTGCTCGGCCGCCAGCATCGCGATGATGCACCTGTCGCGTTTTTCCGAAGAGCTGGTGCTGTGGACCAGCGCGCAGTTCCAGTTCATCGATCTGCCGGACCGCTTCTGCACCGGCAGCTCGATCATGCCGCAAAAGAAAAACCCGGACGTGCCGGAACTGGTTCGCGGCAAGACCGGCCGCGTGTTCGGCGCACTGATGGGCCTGCTGACCCTGATGAAAGGCCAGCCTCTGGCCTACAACAAGGACAACCAGGAAGACAAGGAGCCGCTGTTCGACGCCGCCGACACCCTGCGCGATTCGCTGCGGGCGTTTGCCGACATGATCCCGGCGATCAAGCCGAAACACGCGATCATGCGTGAAGCGGCGCTGCGTGGTTTCTCCACCGCCACCGACCTGGCGGACTACCTGGTGCGCCGTGGCCTGCCGTTCCGTGACTGCCACGAAATCGTCGGTCACGCGGTGAAGTACGGCGTCGACACCGGCAAGGATCTGGCCGAGATGAGCCTGGAAGAACTGCGACAGTTCAGCGACCAGATCGAACAGGATGTGTTCGCCGTGCTGACCCTGGAAGGCTCGGTGAATGCCCGTGACCATATCGGCGGGACTGCGCCGGCGCAGGTCAAGACAGCGGTGGTTCGCGGTCAGGCCCTCATCGCCAGCCGCTAAAGGTCAAAAGCTTCGCGAGCAAGCCCGCTCCCACATTTGGATTGATGTTGAACACAACATTGTGACCAACGAAATCCCCAGTGGGAGCGGGCTTGCTCGCGAATGCGTCCTTCAGAACGCCAAAAAACTTACTTCTTGGCAGCGATCATCGCCAAAAACGCCGGCATCGCCAATTCTTTGTCCGCCGCAATCTTCTGCACATGCGGATTCTGCTCAAGCCGCTCCAGCAGCGCCTTGGCTTTCGGCATCTCTGCCAGCAAATCGATCCCGAACAGTTTCTGTCCGACCGCACACGCCAGCGGCACGCTGTACAGGAAATACAAATCCGCGATGCTCAAACTGTCGCCCGCCACGTACGGGGCGAATTTGCCGTGGCGGCCCAGTGCCGCGAAACCCAGCAGCAGCTCGGCTTTGGTTTTCTCCTTGATCGCCTCCGGCACCGGCGAGCCGAAGAACGCTTCGCCATAACAGGCGCGGCCCGGCAGTTCGATGTACAACTCGATTTCCTTGGCGATCGCCAGCACCTGCGCCCGCTCGAATGGATCGCTCGGCAGCAGCGGCGTGCCCTTCTGGGTCTGCTCGAGGTATTCAAGGATGATCGCGGTTTCGTTAATAAATCCGGCATCGACGCCGAGTACCGGTACTTTGCCGCGCGGGCTGATCGCCAGCGATTGCGGGGTCGGCGTCGGGTAGAACGTCACCTCTTCGAACGCCAGGCCCTTTTCCAGCAGCGCCAGCTTGACCATGTTGTAGTAGTTGCTGACAGCGAATCCGTAGAGCTTGAACATCACATAGCCTCCAGGCCGTGCGGGGTGGGCAGTGCTTTTTTATAGATCGCAACGGTTAATCTCGCCAGTAACATCACGTTACTGAATGCGGATAAACTGGCGCCTTTCCTTGAGGAGCCTGCCATGAGCGAGCCGACAGACATCGACAACGACGAAGAAGAGTTCACCGAAGCGACGTTGATCGAAGCCATCGAGAACCAGATCGAAAGCGACAACCCGCCAGCGGCCAAGGCGACCTACAACAAGCTGACCCTGGTGGGCGTCGAGCGCGAAGAGATCCTCAATCTGATGGCCCATGTGCTGGCCTACGAGATTGACTCGATGCTCGACGAAGACCGCGCGTTCGATACCGAGTGGTATGAAACTGCGCTGCGTGCGCTGCCAGAGCTGCCACCGGAAAAGCAGTAAACCCCGATCCTGTAGGAGTGAGCCTGCTCGCGATTGCGTTCTTTCAGCAAAAAATCAGCTGACTGACACGGCGCAATCGCGAGCAGGCTC
>NZ_JASCPO010000146.1:0-14701 GCF_029960145.1 Pseudomonas sp. PS01299
GAGCCTGCTCGCGATAGCGATCTGTCAGCAATGTTGATGTTGACTGATACGACGCTATCGCGAGCAGGCTCACTCCTACAGTTGTTTTGTGTGTGCTGATCCATCTGCTACACCCATGCTAGAGTGCTCCGCCCCGCCCCCGGAGCCTGTCATGAGCCTTCTGATCCGCAGTCTTGCCGCCCTGTTGCTGACCCTCAGCCTGCCTCTGGCCGCCGCCCCGGCACCGATGCACAGTCAATTCCTGCCGCCGGACGACCTGACCCTGCGCGATGCCGAACCCGAGCAGCAACAATTGCTGCAGGTCACCGATTATTCGGTGGTGGTCGGCGCACAACGCCAGTCCAATCAGCAGCCGATTCCGGTCACGTCGCCGCTGATGATCCGCCTCAAGGGCAAGTCGCTGAACAAGGGCGCAACCATCGCCCAGGTGCTGGTCAATTTCGATGGCGAAAGCAAAAGCCTGAAAAAACCGGCTTATGACGACAAGAGCAAAACCCTGACCCTGTTTTACCCGCTGGCCCAGTACCGGGTGGTGATCGATCTGCTGCGCAACGACACGGTGTATGTACAGTTCCTCAGTTACGCCAACGGCCACATCTGGGCCGATCTGCACACCGGGGCCGTTCGTGCGCGTTGAGCCTGGTGGCTGGGCAGGGGTAAACTGCCCGCCCCGTGTAATGTCTGCGAGCTGGAGTCGGCAATGCGTAAAGATAAGAAACAGGTGATTGGTGACGAGATCGGCGATGAGCAGATCAAGCTGTTCCTCGATTTTGAACCGGTCGACGCCACTTCGCCGTCGCTGCACAAACTGATCAAGGCCTACCGTGGCCTGCGCATCGACGATTTCGAGCGCTTCCTGACGTTCTTCGTCGCGGCCGGTTATGACGTGGATGGCAAGGACGAGCACGGTCAGACCTTCGTTGAGCTGATCAAGGATCAGCGTAACGCGGCCGAGTACATCGAGCTGATCGACAAGGCTCGCGGTTGAGATCACCCGATATCTGTGGCGAGGGGATTTATCCCCGATGGGCTGCGTAGCGGCCCCGAAGCCTGAGTGCAAGGGTGTCAGGTAAATCGCATCAATGGTTTTGCGACTGCTGCGCAGCCGATCGGGGATAAATCCCCTCACCACAAGTGTTGGTGAGCCAGCAGTATTGGTTTTTATCCCAGCAAAAAAAACGCCCCGCACTCACTGAGTACGGGGCGTTTTTTATGCCGCAAGATCAAGCGAAGCTTGGGGTCTCGCTGCTTTCTTCAACCAGTTCCAGGGCGATGTTGTTCTGCGTGTTGATCTTGCGATACAGCGCAGCATCGGTTTCCAGAACCTTCTCGCGGGCCGGGAAGATTTCCGCCAGTTTGGCCGCCCACTCACCCTTGGCCTTGGCCGGGAAGCATTTTTCGATCAGCTCGAGCATGATCGAAACGGTTACCGAAGCACCTGGCGAAGCGCCGAGCAGGGCGGCGAGGGAGCCGTCTTTCGCCGCAACCAGTTCGGTACCGAATTGCAGGATGCCGCCCTTTTTCGGGTCTTTCTTGATGATCTGTACCCGTTGGCCGGCCACTTCCAGGCGCCAGTCCTCGGCTTTCGCCTCCGGGTAGAAGCGGCGCAGGGATTCCAGACGCTGCTCCATCGATTGCATCACTTCGCTGACCAGATATTTGGTCAGATCCATGTTGTTCTTCGCCACTGCCAGCATCGGGCCGATGTTGCCGGCGCGAACCGACAGCGGCAGGTCCATGAAGGAACCGTGCTTGAGGAACTTGGTGGTGAAACCGGCGTATGGCCCGAACAGCAGGGATTTCTTGCCATCGACCACACGGGTGTCCAGGTGCGGCACCGACATTGGTGGCGAACCGACTGCAGCCTGGCTGTAGACCTTGGCCTGGTGGTGCTTGACCACTTCCGGGTTGTCGCAACGCAGCCACTGGCCGCTGATCGGGAAGCCGCCGAAGCCTTTGCTTTCTTCGATGCCCGAAGCCTGCAGCAATGGCAGAGCCGCGCCGCCGGCGCCGAGGAAGACGAACTTGGCGTCGACTTCACGGCTGGCGCCGCTGTTGACGTCCTTGATGCTGACGGTCCAGCCGGCGCCGTTACGCTTGAGGCCGGTGACGCGCTTGCAGTATTTGACCTGGGTGTCCGGTGCGCTGGTCAGGTGCTTGAGCAACTGATTGGTCAGAGCGCCGAAGTTGACGTCGGTGCCATTCATCACGCGGGTAGCGGCCAGGACTTCATCCGGCGAGCGGCCCGGCATCATCAGCGGCATCCACTCGGCCATCTTGGCCTTGTCTTCGGTGTATTCCATGTCGGAGAAGGCGTGGTGCTTGTGCAGCACGTTGAAGCGTTCCTTGAGGAACGACACGCCTTTGTCACCCTGAACGAAGCTCAGGTGCGGCACCGGGCTGATGAAGGATTTGCACGAGCCGAAGGTGCCTTTCTTGGTCAGGTACGACCAGAACTGTTTGGACACTTCGAACTGGGTGTTGATGTGCACGGCTTTCTTGATATCGACGCTGCCGTCGGCTGCCTGCGGCGTGTAGTTCAGCTCGCACAGGCCGGCGTGGCCGGTACCGGCGTTGTTCCACGGGTTGGAACTCTCCGCAGCACCGGAATCCATCAACTCGACGACTTCCAGCTTGATCGCCGGGTCGAGCTCTTTGAGCAGTACTGCCAGGGTGGCACTCATGATGCCCGCCCCAACCAGAACTACGTCGACTGCTTCGTTATGCGCCATTTAACGCGTCTCCAAAATCTGCAGCACCAAATTGTCGGCATGGCTGCCAGGGAGTGACGGGGCAGGTCAGTTGCGCCCCGGATACCCATGGTCAGGTTCGTCATGTCCGAATCTTCGCAATTTTTCGCAACTTCGACGGATGCATGCGGCCTGGCTTCAAGAGCTCCATGAACTCATTTCAGCACGCGGCTGGCAATTCGACTTATGGTCGAGACATCCGTTTTTGTGCAACCAAATCCGTAGCGGACAGGCTTCAGGCTCCGATGTTCGAGGTATACCCGGTCCTGTGTCGTTGGGCTGTTTCAGACGCTAATGGTGCATGTTCAGACGCAAAACTTTTCATTTGCTCGCCACACTCTTGTGAAGTTGTGAAAACCCGTTTTTTTCACGCTCTTTTGAAGACGTGAACCTCAAAAAAGGGCTGTCCAGGCCTGGCACCCTGCCCGCAAGGGCAAAACAACGCGGTGGCCGAGCGTCATGACAGCTCTGCAGATTCGCGAAAAGCGGGGTTTTTGCCGGAAGAACAGGCAAGCGCGCCAACTTCACTCGATCTGTGTGGGCGGCTCTCTGTGGGCGATTTGGATGTCGATGCATGCGCATTGACGGTGTTGCGGGGCCCGATCAGGAGACGTCCTTATAATCGGGGGGAGATTGTATCGAAGAAATGCGGGCAGTTGCTCGTGTTTAATGACTTTTATTAGGCATCCGGTCAGATGCTCAACATCGCTTGCACGCGTGCGCGGGGCTGCGACGGTATGACGCGGGCGCTGGCGGGCAGTGGCTGGTGCAACCAGTTGAGGCGGATTTCTTCGATTTCCACCCAACCATCGCCCATCGGTTGCAGGCTGCACTGTTTGAATGCCTGGCAATGACCGTTGCGGTCGAGCAGGGCAAAGCTGCGGTGCAGTGGGCGTGGGGCGAACAACGAGATCAGATAACGCATGGCCGAGTACCTTGTTGGAGGACTGGTTTGAAGCTTGCCGGGCGGCCGTGACGCCAACGTGTATGGGCGGTGAATAATCTGTGACAGGAACCGCATTCCCACGGCTGGGTCAGACATTTGAGTATTCACTGTCGGGTGCTGGTGACCCGCAGTGGCCCACCGCTATACTGCCGGCCTGTTTGTGCCTGATTCTGGAGAAAAGAGCATGTTGCAACGCCTGTTGTTCGGTTTGATCACTGTGACCAGTTTGACCCTGGTTGGCTGCGCCCACAGCCCGCAACAACTGAGCCCGGAACCGAAGCTGACCACGCAGTTGGCCCCGGTCGGCCATGGCCAGCAAGTGGTGGTGCGTGTGGTTGACGGTCGTCCGTCGCCAACCCTCGGCACCCGCGGCGGCCTGTACCCGGAAACCAGCGCGATCACCGTGCAGCGCGAGCAGATCCTGCCCAAGTTGCAGGCTCAGGCTGAAGCCGCCGTGCGTCTGCTCGGCTTCACCCCGACCAGCAACGGGATGAACGCACCGCAACTGACCGTGACCCTGACCGAGCTGAAGTACCAGTCGCCGAAAGAAGGCATGTACGTGACCGAAGCCACCATCGGCGCGACCTTCCGCTCCGACGTGCAGAGCGGCAACCGTCGCTACAGCGGCCGCTACGGCGCTTCGCTGGACCAGCGTTTCGGCATGGCGCCGAACCAGGAAACCAACACCAAGCTGGTCAGCGACGTGTTGAGCGATGCCTTGACCCGTCTGTTCAAGGACCCGACCGTGGGTCAGATCCTCGCCGAGTAAGCTGTGCGGTTGATGTGAAAAAGCCCGGCGCCAGTGATGGCTCCGGGCTTTTTTGTGGGGCATGGAATCGTACCCCCTCACCCCAGCCCTCTCCCCCAGGGGGGGGGCGAGGGGGGGAAGGGAGCCGATCGGGGGCTTTTCAGAACCGGCGTTCACCTCGAGTTTTCAGGTCGATGCACCTCGAATAAACAACTCGGTCAGTCCCCTCTCCCTCCGGGAGAGGGTTAGGGTGAGGGAGCTTTTACTTTTCAGGCTGCTTGGGAATAAAAATCAAGCACGCTGACACCCGTCAGCAAATCCGTCTCCGGCAAATCCGCATGCTGATGCCCGCCGAGGGCGCAATACACCAGCCAGTGGCGATCCTGAACATTGAAGGCGAGGCTGCCGACGAGGCTTTGTTGTTCGTCGGTCGGGGTGATGAGGTACAGACGATCCTGGTTTTCGGCGTGCAGCATGTCGCGTTCCATGTGTGTTTCGAGGCGCGCATGGTGGCCGATGTAAATGACGATGCCGTGACACAGGACAGCCATCGGTCGATTGTCAGGTTATTTGTCGCAAAGGGTAGGGTAGTGGAGGCGTGTTTCGGTAGAATCCGCGCCGCGGTCGTCGATCGGGCGCCTGCCACACCGATTCAGTTCCGAGGTCTGTGATGTCGCTGCACTTGATGACGCTGTTTACCGCCCATCCCGCCAAATTGATCAACCTGCTGGCGTTGGCACTGGCCTTCCCCGGCAGTTGGCTGCTGCACGCGACCCGCCGTCGTGAACAACGCGCCATGGCCAGCATCGCCGCGCAACGCCAGGCCCAACCCAACGCCGAACCGATTCTGGATTGGGCGACGTTGCGCATGAACCGCTTTTTCTACCGCTTCGGTTTTGCCTGCCTCGGGCTGGCCCTGATCGTCTCCTGGATCAGCACGCGCTTCTGAAGCGAATGCAAAACCTTGTGGCGAGGGGATTTATCCCCGATGGCCTGCGCAGCAGGCCCATGATTATTCAGGCAGAATCCTGGGGCCGCTTCGCGACCCATCGGGGATAAATCCCCTCGCCACAGGGGCTCCGCTATGTCTGTTTACAACGGCAACCCAGCCTTCACCCGGTACTGATTGCGCACCGGCGTCGCATATTGCAGCACCAGATACGGACGGTGCTCTTCAGGGCAGGCGTCCAGTCGGCGCTGCCATTCTTCCTGCGCCTTGGCCAGTTCATCCGCCGGGAACACTTCGGCAGCCTTCGGCACGTTCAGTTGCGGATCGGCATCGGCCCACTGCGCGTACGCCAGGTAATGCACCGGGAACAGGCGATAACCGCCGAGAATCTGCTTGTCCATCTCGACCGCCAATTGCTTGGTGTCTTCGAACAGTTCGGTGATCGGTGCAGCGAAGTTCACGTGCACCCGGCCCTTGTAGCCGGTGATGCCCTTGGCAATGCTCACGTCATCCTCGCCCGGCGCCTTGGCGTAGGTGCCGGTGGTGGCGCGGATGTACAACTCGCGGGCCTTGGCCTGGTCGCACGGGTCGTATTCGTAGCTGATCGACACCGGGGTCAGGTTCAGCGACTGGATGACCTCGCCGAACGGCTCGTCCTTGCGGCTCATGTGGAACATCTTGAGGATCGCCGACTCGGTACGGTCGTCGCCATCCTTCGCCCGGCCTTCAGCCTGCGCGATCCAGATCGAGGCGCAATCGTTGCGGATCGAGTGGTTGATATACGCCGACAGCAATTGATACGCCGCCATCTTCTCGCGACGTCCGGTGATCGAGCGATGCACGATAAAACTCTTGTTCAGACGCATCAGATCGCTGACGAAGGGCTTTTGCAGCAGGTTGTCGCCGATCGCGATGCGCGGGGTCGGCAGGCCGGCGTGGTACACCGCGTAGTTGACGAAGGCCGGGTCCATCACGATGTCGCGGTGGTTGGCGATAAACAGGTAGGCGCTGCCGGACTTGAATTGCTCGACACCGGTGTAGGTCACGCCATCAGTGGCGCGCTCGATGGTGTGGTCGACGTAGAACTCGACTTTGTCCTGCAAAGTGGCCACGGAGGTCACGTCGGCAAACTCACGACGCAGCCGATGGGCTATAAGTGGTTTGAGCATCCAGCCGAAGGCACCGGCAAAACGCGGGAAGCGGAAGTGGGTGAGGATATCTAGAAACGCCTTGTCGCCGAGCAGTCTTGCCAGTACCGCAGGTACTTCGCTGTCGTCGTAAGGTCGGATGGCATCGAATTCGCCCATCATGCTCTCTTGTTGGAAACGGCTAGGGTAAGTAAAGGTTTTGATCGAAAACCAACGGGGCACGGTCTGAAAAGGTAGCCAGACAAAAATAGCCCTGCAAATAGACCGGCGATTATACGCACAAGTCACCTGGGAGACCGCGATGCTGGAAAGCGCTGAATACGAATGTCCTTATTGTGGGGAAACGGTCGAGACGACAGTGGATCTGTCTGGCGGCGATCAGACCTACATCGAGGACTGTCAGGTGTGTTGTCGACCGATTACGTTTGTCTTGCAGGTGCATGGCGAGGATTGGTTTCTGGAAGTCTTCAGCGAAAACGAGTGAGGGGCGCCCATGCAGCGAATCTACGAGCCGGAAAACCTGATGGAGGGCGAGATGCTCAAGGGCATGCTCGCCAGCGAGGGCATCGAGGCGCATCTGGTGGGCCGCGATCTGCTCGGCGGCACGGGGGAATTGCCGATTTTTGGCCTGCTGGGGCTGTCGGTCGAAAACGATCAGGCCGAATACGCCCGCGAACTGATCACCGCGTACAATGCCGCGCTGCCGCTGCCCGGCGATGAACCGGAGAGCTTCCCCGGGACGCTGGTCTGTTAGGCTGGCGTTCGTTTTTTTTCTGAGTCGTGTTGCCCCATGTGTGGACGTTATGCCCTGTTTCGCTGGAACCGCGATTTCGCGGCCCTGCCCGGATTTCCCGCCGATCAGCAGGCGCAGTGGAACATTTCCCCCAATGATTCGGTGTTGATGCTGCGTGCCGAGGCCGACGGCCAACGCACCCTGGCCCGCGCCCGTTGGGGGCTGACGCCACCGTGGCTGACCGATCTGTCGCGTACCCCGGCGCATGCCCGGGCCGAAACCGTCGCCGAGCAACCGATGTTCCGCGAGGCGCTGCGCCTGCGTCGTTGTCTGTTGCCGGCCAACGGTTTTTACGAATGGCGCGGCAACTTGCGCAAGCGCCCGTACTGGCTGACGCCAGGGGAGGGTTCGTCGCTGTTCTTCGCGGCGATCTGGGAGGCCTATCCGGTGCAGGAGCAGGTGTGGCTGAGCACCGCCGTCATCACGCAGCCGGCGGCCAGTCAGCGCCGACCGTTGATTCTCGATGAGGCGGGGCAGGCGGCCTGGCTCGATCCCGCGACGCCGTTGCATGTGCTGCAGGGCTTGCTCGCCAGTGAGCCGGCGGCATTGCGCGAGCGGGTGCTGGCGAATCTGGTGAATGATCCGAAGCTCAATGGGCCGGAATGCCTGACCCCGGGTTAAGTCAAAAGCCCCTCACCCTAACCCTCTCCCTGAGGGAGAGGGGACTGATTGGGGGATATTGACGAAATATACCGACTTGAATGCTCAGCTTTGAATCCATAATCGACTGGTTATTTCAGGTCGATGTATGACGGGAGACAACTCGGTCAGACCCCTCTCCCTGAGGGAGAGGGGTCTGATTGGGGGATATTGACGAAATATACCGACTTGAACGCTCAGCTTTGAATCCATAATCGACTGGTTATTTCAGGTCGATGTATGACGGGAGACAACTCGGTCAGTCCCCTCTCCCTCTGGGAGAGGGTTAGGGTGAGGGGCTTTTCGCTTTTCAGACCTTGAACTGATTGATCAACCGCCGCTGCTGCTCCGCCAATTTCGTCAGGCCGGCACTGGCCGAACTCGACTCATCCGCACCGCCCGCCACTTCATTCGCCACCTGACCGATATTGATCACGTTACGGTTGATGTCATCGGCCACTGCGCTCTGTTCTTCCGCCGCACTGGCAATCTGCGTGTTCATGTCATTGATCACCGACACCGCCTGAGTAATTGTCTCCAGCGCCTCGGCCGCTTTCGCCGCGTGCTGCACGCTTTCGTCGGTGCGGTTCTGGCTGTCCTCCATGACCCGCACCACATCGCGGGTGCCCTGTTGCAGCTGCTGGATCATGCTCTGGATTTCTTCGGTGGCCTTCTGGGTCTTCTGCGCCAGATTGCGCACCTCGTCCGCCACCACGGCAAAGCCGCGCCCTTGTTCGCCGGCCCGCGCCGCTTCGATTGCTGCGTTCAGCGCCAGCAGGTTGGTCTGCTCGGCGATCCCGCGAATCGCGATGAGGATCGCGTTGATGTTTTCGCTGTCCTTGGCCAGCGTCTGCACCACCTCAACGGCCTTGCCGATCTCCACCGCCAGTACACCAATCGAGTTCGAGGTATCACGGACAATCTGCATGCCCTGGCCAGCGGCCTGATCCGCATGGCTGGCGGCTTGCGCGGCCTGAGTGGCGTTGCGTGCCACGTCTTGCGCGGTGGCGGTCATCTCCTGCACCGCCGTGGCGACCTGATCGATCTCGGCCATTTGTTTCTGAATGCCGATGTTGGTGCGAATCGCGATGTCGGCAGTGTGTTCCGAGGAATCGCTGACGCTCTGCACTGACGTCACCACCTGCGTGATCATGGCCTGCAACTTGGCGAGGAAGGTGTTGAAACCTTTGGCAATCGAGCCGAGTTCATCGCTGCGATCACTGCTCAAGCGACGGGTCAGGTCGCCTTCACCTTTGGCGATGTCATCGAGCATGGCGACCATCTGCTTCAGTGGCCGGGCGATGCCGTGCCCCACCAGCCAGATCACCAGCAAACCGATGGCGGCGATGATCAGGCCGACCATGGCCATGCCGAAGGTGTCGGACTTGCGTTGTGCGTCAAGGTCGGCCTGGAGTTTTTGCAGATCCGCCATCACTGCGTTCAGCGGCAGTTGCAGCATCAGGGTCCAGCGCGCGTCGGTCTGGCCGATGCCGAACGGCAGGTACAGCTCGATGCGGCCCTTGTCCTTGTTGACCGAGTAGGTGACTTCGCCGCGTTTGAGATTGGCCATGTTGGCGATCTGCTCGGCGTCGAGAATGTCGCTGACCTTTTCACCGAATTTGCTCGGATCTTTGGTGTAGGCCACGATCCGGCCGTTGCCGCCGATCAGGGCCATTTGCCCGGCGCCGCTGTACAACTTCTGGTTGGCGCCGAGGAGCATTTCCTGGATGAAGTTCACCGACAGGTCGGCGCCGACGATGCCCTGGAATGCGCCGTTGAGCATGATCGGTTCAATAAAGGAGGCGAGCATCACGACCTTGTCACCGACCTTGTACGGCGCCGGATCGATCACGCAGGGCTTTTTCGTTTCCTTGGAGCAGAGGTAGTACTCACTGGCGCGCACCCCGGTGGACAGGGTTTTCTGATCGTCGACATCGGCCAGTTTGTCCACGCCCAGACTGCCGTCGGTATTGCGGAACCACCACGGCAGGAAGCGTCCGTTGGCGGGATCGATACCGGTCACGGCGCTGCCGACGTAGGCCGCGTCATTGTGATCCAGGGCGTTTTTTTCCCAGCCGATGTAGGTGCCGAGAATCTTCGGGTTCTGCTCGACGTTCTCCTTGATCAGGCTGATCAGTTGCTCGCGGCTGATGGTCAGTCGCGGCTGACCGTCGGCGCCCGGTGTGCCGAGCAGCGCGTTGACCCGCACCAGTCCGCCGGCAATCAGCAGCGGTGCTTCGAGTTCGCGCTGGATCTGGCTGACCTGGGTCTGCGCCAGTGAGGTCAGGCGTTGTTCGATGACTTGTTCGAACTGCGCCTGAGTGCGCTGCTGCACCATGTCTTGAGTGCGGGCACCGGAGAACAGCGCGTACAGCACCAGCGCGGCAACCACGCTGAGGACGATGGCGCCGGCCAGGGCGGCGACGGAAAACTGGATCGACTTGAACTTCATGGGAGCTCCGCACGCAAGAGGACGTCTGCGCTGTTGTATCGGCAGCTGGCATGGCGCCATGAGCGTTGAGCGGAACAAAGGGCGGAGGATGTCGCAAATGGATCGGTGCGCGACGCAGCGGCAGCAGACTTGCCGGTTGCTGTGAATTTTTTACGACAACAGCGGTGGGAAACTTCCGAAAGACGCTGCAACACGTCTGTTGTATCTGGCGCCGATACAATTCACCCCCTACGATACGCGGCAGGTTTTCAGGGAGCTTTTGAATGAACAAGACATTGGTTGTAAGTGCACTGAGCGCAGCGCTGTTGCTGGCCGGTTGTCAGTCGGTCAACACCACCAGCGGCGGAGCCGTCGGTGTGGAGCGCAAGCAGTACATGTTCAGCATGCTGTCCTCGCAAGAGGTCGACCAGATGTATGCCCAGTCCTATCAGAAGACCGTCGGCGAGGCGTCGAGCAAAGGCGTGCTGGACAAGACCAGCCCGGAGGCCAAGCGGGTTCAGGCGATTGCCAACCGGCTGATTGCCCAGGCACCGAACTTCCGCCCGGATGCGGCGCAATGGCAGTGGGAAGTCAATCTGATCAAGAGCGACGAGCTCAACGCCAACTGCGGGCCTGGCGGCAAGATCATTTTCTACACCGGGCTGATCGACAGCCTGAAGCTGACCGACGATGAAATCGCGGCGGTCATGGGCCATGAAATCGCCCACGCCCTGCGCGAGCACGGTCGTGAGGCGATGTCCAAAGCCTATGGCATTGAAATGGCCAAACAGGGTGCCGGTGCGTTGCTCGGTCTGGGTCAGGACAGCCTGGCGCTGGCCGACACCGTGGCCAATTACGGCATGACCTTGCCCAACAGCCGTGCCAACGAAAACGAAGCCGACCTGATCGGCCTGGAACTGGCCGCCCGCGCCGGGTACAACCCGAATGCGGCGATCACCTTGTGGAACAAGATGAGCAAGGCTTCGGAAGGCGCACCGCCGGAGTTCATGAGCACCCACCCGGCCTCGTCCAGCCGGATCGCCTCGCTGCAGGCGGCGATTCCTAAAGTCATGCCGCTGTACGAAAAAGCCCCTAAATCCTGATCAGCACCAAGGCAAGGCGAACTTGATTTTGTGGCGAGGGAGCTTGCTCCCGCTCGGCGGCGCAGCCGTCGCAAACCCTGCCAATGCGGTGTTCATGTTTGATCGCATTGGCAGTATCAGGGCTGCTTCGCAGCCCAGCGGGAGCAAGCTCCCTCGCCACAATGATGTGAAAGGCTCAGGGGTTAAATCCAGCCACTGCTCTGCATCGCCTTGTACACCGCCACGATCGCCAGAATGAAGAACGCCGAAGCCGCCAGGCGACGGATCAAGGTCAGTGGCAATTTCTCCGCGGCAAAGTTACCCGCCAATACCACCGGCACGTTGGCAATCAACATGCCCAGGGTGGTGCCGATAATCACCAGCCACAGCTCAGGGTATTGCGCCGCCAGCATCACGGTGGCGATCTGCGTCTTGTCGCCGATTTCCGCGAGGAAAAACGCGATCAGCGTGGTCAGGAAGGGGCCGAACTTGCGTGCGGTGCTGGCTTCATCGTCGTCCATCTTGTCCGGGATCAGCGTCCACAGCGCAGTGGCGGTGAAGCTCGCGGCGAGAATCCAGTGCAGCACCGAATCGGAGAAGAAGCTGCCGAACCAGGCGCCTACCGCACCGGCTGCCGCGTGGTTGGCCAGGGTCGCAGCGACGATACCGGCAATGATCGGCCAGGGTTTGCGAAAGCGAGCGGCGAGAATCAGCGCGAGCAGTTGCGTCTTGTCGCCGATTTCGGCCAAGGCAACGATTGCGGTGGGAACGAGTAACGAGTCCAGCATCAGGATTTTCCTAAGGGGCGGGTCGACACGGCTATGACACGTACAGCCTTCCCGCCCCGGGTAAGGTGTGCGTGTCATAGGTCTTGTCAAACCCTGCGATCCGTCTGGTGCGGACGCTTGGGTCGCATACGCCATGATCTGAGGATCAAGTATGTTGACGTATGCCGGACGAGCTTGGCGCTCGTGGGAGACTACTCCCCTAGGACGGAGCGGATTCTGCCTAGGCAGAATCCATTCGGCAAGTGCTAATTTTCAGCCACGCTTGGCCCGGTAAATCCGGAAACCATTGCCTTCAGCCTTGATTGCACACACGCCCAGATGCTCTTCGATCAGCGGCTGATACTTCAGGAAGCTGTTCGCAACCAAGCGCAGTTCGCCGCCGTTTTTCAGATGTTTGGCCGCTTTTCGCAGCAAGTTTTCGGTAGCGAAATAATCGGTGTGCACGCCGACATGGAACGGCGGGTTGCTCAGAATCGCGTTCAAACCCATCGGTGCAGCGTCGATACCGTCGCCGGTCAGCACTTCGGCGTCCAGACCGTTGGCCGCCAACGTCAGGCGACTGCTGGCGGCGGCGAAGGCATCGACGTCGAGCAAAGTCACCTCATTGTGCGGATAACGCCGTTTGACCGCCGCGCCCAAAACCCCGGCGCCACAACCGAAATCCAGCAGATGACCGCTCGGCAGTTTGTCCAGATGCTCAAGCAGCAGGGCGCTGCCGCGGTCCAGTCGACCATGGCTGAACACGCCCGGCAGGCTGATGACTTTAAGCGGGCCTTCGGCCAGCGGCAGCTCATAAGTCTGCGCCAGGCTTTCCAGCGATTTTGCTTCAGGCGCGTTGGCCACGGTGACCTGCCACAGTTGGCAGTGACGGGCGCTGTCGAGTTTGCGCGGCTTGCCGAACGGGTTGAGTTGCTTGGACGCACCCTCGATACCGCTGCGTTTTTCCCCGACCAGAAACACCTCGCGCCCGGGCAGACGTGCGGCCACGGCATTGAGGATGTAATCGGTCAGATCCTTGGACTTGGGCAAAAACACCACGGCGCTGTCGAACTCGCGCTCCGGCACGTTTACGCCGAAATGGCTGCGACCTTCGAAGCGCGCATCGAGAGCGGCCTGATCGCCGGCATGCCAGCACCAGCCGAACGCATTGGGCAGGCGCCCGAGCAGATCGTCGGCAGGCAAACCGGCCAACAACAGCGAACCCTGGAATAACTCGGCCTGACGAAGCAGTACTTCACTGCGCGGATCCATAACTGCTCCTTGGAAAAAAAGTGCCGCAGTTTATCAACTGACGACCCGCAGCGCTTTACCGCTGAAGAATGCCTGGGCGTTTTCGGTCAATTGGCCGACGATGCGTTGCCGCGCTTCGCGACTGCCCCAGGCGTTGTGCGGAGTGACGATCAGCCGTGGAATGTCGGCGGCCAGCAGCGGATTGCCGTTGACCGGCGGTTCGACGCTGAGCACGTCGGTGGCGGCGCCGCCAAGGTGACCGTTGCGCAACGCGTCGGCCAAGGCTTGCTCGTCGATCAAACCACCGCGAGCGGTGTTGACCACAAAGGCGCCGGGTTTCATCGCCGCCAGCTCGCGGGCGCCGATGAAGTGCCGGGTGTGTTCGTTGAGCGGACAGTGCAGGGTCAGGGCGTCGATCTGCGGCAGCAATTCGTTCAGCGGCAGACGGTCCGGCCGCGCCGGGCGGCCCGGAATCTGTCCGAGCAATACACGCATGCCAAATGCTTCGGCCAGTCGCGCGACCGCACCGCCGAGTTCGCCATGACCAAGCAGGCCGAGGGTTTTGCCCTCCAGTTCGACGATCGGATAGTCGAGCAGGCAGAACTGTCTGGCCTGCTGCCAGCGACCTTCGCCGACCGCTTTTTGATAATCCGCGAGACGGGTGGCGAGGTTGAGCAGCAGCATGATCGTGTGTTGCGCCACCGACGGCGTGCCGTAACCCTGACAGTTGCACACGGTGATGCCGTGGGCGCGAGCCGCGTCCAGATCGACGTTGTTGGTGCCGGTGGCGGTGATCAGGATCAGTTGCAGATCCGGGTTGGCGGCCATCGCGGCGGCGTCGATGCGGATCTTGTTGGTGATCGCCACGCTGGCCCCGTGCAGGCGTTCGGCGACTTGATCAGGCGCAGTCTGGGCGAACAGTTGCAGGTCGCTGAAGCAGGCGCGCAACGGGCTGAGGTCGAGATCGCCGAGATCCAGTGACGGGTGATCGAGGAATACGGCGCGGCGCGGGTTCGTCATCAACTGTACCTTTTGTGCTTGGAACGGAAGGCGTAATCTGCCGAGCCTACCAGATGAAACAAAACGTTACGCAGTGCCCGAGGTGCTCACAAAACCTGTGGGAGCGGGCTTGCTCGCGAAGAGGGCGTGTCAGACCCATAAAGGTTGCCTGACACAACGCCATTCGCGAGCAAGCCC